>JAIPES010000025.1 GCA_021737045.1 Desulfobacteraceae bacterium
GACACAGACGGCGGCGGGGTATGCGGGATATGCGGGGTACTGTAATTTTTTGGGCGGGGTATTGCGGCGGGATAATGGTGCGTTACACTATTTTGCTTCTGTAATGCCAAATACCGTTACACTATTTGAATCTTACCAATGGTCAGTGCGTTGTAAAACGAAATCAGTATAGCCAGAACAATAAGGCCTATGGTTAAAATCATTGTAACTCTTGCGGCCTGGAATCCGATCTGTCCTGATTTCTCCATTTTGCTGTCCATGGCCGTCTCTGTTATTTTTATGACATTTTGCAAATTTTTTATTATATCATCGACAAGCGCCTCTTTTTCATCGGAATATCCTTTTTCCGGTTTTCCCTTGTTTGTCTTTTTTAAAAGAACTTCTTCCTGCACCATGGAAATGTAGGTTTGATAGGTTTGCTTTACATCGGCAATGAGCCGCTTTTTTTCCCCGGAGTTCATGAGCATGCTTATTTGCTCCAGGTTTTTTTGGAGATATTGATCAGCCTTCATAAATTGTAAGTGAAAGTCAGAGTCACCTGATACGAAGTACTTTCTTTCGAGAGATCTCTGGGACAGTACTGTATCTCTTATTTCCCTGGCCATGCTTATGGTTTCACTGTCAACAGAACTGATGGAATGAATTAGGCGGCTCATTTCATCGAGCTTTGCGGTTGAATATACCCCGAGGGCAATGACAATAAGCAAAACCAGAAGATAACCGAGAACGAGTCTTTTAAATACGGTTAATTTTTTCATGGTGTAAGCGGCAAGATTCCAGATTGGGACCTGTTGTCTAACGGGGCTGCCGGCCCGGGATCATCCCGTTAGAGTACAGGATGTACCCCTGTATTTCAAGGCAATGGCAACGACTTGGCGCCTCATGCACGGGTCATCATTTACTGGTTGCGCTGGTGAAAAAAAGAACACCCCGATCTGTGGCCCTGTTCAGGCAGGTTTTTTTGTTGGTTCTCAGAAGTCATCTGCTCAGGTCTGCCGGCGGACCTGGAGATGTGAAGTATCCGCCGGCAGAGCATTGATTACAGGGATAAGTTCTAAATTATACCGCTGCCGCATCCAGACCCAGTTTCCGTCGCTGGTTTTCAATGTGGCCGCGGATGAGCAGGGCGGCTTTTTCCGGGTCGGGCTCCACTGCGAATGTGGCCCCCACCACTTCGCCAAGACCTTCTGTGAGCAGTTCCACCACGTTCATGCTGCCGGCAATGGGCGGCATGGGGCCCAGGACCGTGTAAATGCCCGATGCCACCACATAGGCGCCTATGGAAACGGCTTTTTCCGAGTACCACTCGGGCGCGGCCCCGGCCAGGGGCAGGTCGCTGATATCGGTTCCAAGTGCGTTGGCCAGGGAGGCGGCCAGCACCAGGATGCGCACATTGTCCACACACGAGCCGAAATGCAGCACCGGCGGTATTCCCAAAGACCCGCAGACTTCTTTTAATCCCGGTCCGGCATGGGATATGGCATCTGCCACTTTAAACCCGGCCTTGGCAGTGGCCACGGCCGCACATCCCGTGTCCACCACCAGGATATCGTTTTCAATCAGCCGCTTTGTCAGGGTTACATGGCCGTAGTCATGCTTGATCTTGGGATTGTTGCAGCCCACGATGCCCGCAGCCCCACGGATTTTGCCCGCCTTGATCGCATCGAGCAGCGGCGCGGGCGTGCCCCCCAAAGCGCCCACAACCGCTTCCACGGAAAACCCCCCCACTGCATCCAGCGGCTCCACCGGGATATAGGTCTCACCGCGATTGGCAAAGTTTTCAATGGCGGCCTTGACCACGTCATAGGCTTTTTTCCGCGCGTTGTCCGGGTGGAATTCCACGTGCTCCATGCCGGGAAACCGGGCCTTGTCGCTGGTGCTGATCATTTTTGTGTGATAGCAGGCCGCCACCTTTGAAAGCGCGGGCATGATGCACTGATAATCCACAATCATCATTTCAATGGCACCGGTGGCAATGATGAGTTCGGTCATCAGGTGGTTGCCGGCCATGGGAATGCCATGGCGCATGAGCAGTTCGTTTCCGGTGCAGCACAGGCCGCAGAGGTTGATGCCTTTTGCCCCCTTTTCCTCGGCGAGCTTTGTCATTTCCGGGTCCTGGCAGGCGGCCATGACCATTTCCGAAACCACCGGGTTGTGCCCGTGGACCACCACATTGACCTGGTCTGCCTTGAGCACCCCGGCATTGACCTTTGTGGGGGCGGGTTTGGGGGTGCCAAACAGGATGTCTGAGACTTCCGTGGCGATCATGGACCCGCCCCAGCCGTCTGACAGGGCGTTTCGCAGGCCGTGGAGCAAAAGGCTCTGCCAGCCGTTGTCCACGCCCATGTGGGTGCGGTGCATGGCCTCGGAGGTTTCCCGGTCAATGCCCCGGGGCATGATGTTGAGCTTGCGCCACAACTGCTGTCTTTTTTCCGGTGCGCGGGCAACAAGGGCCAGCTCTTTTTTGCGGGTACCGAAATCCTCCTGCATGGCATGGGCCAGCTCTCCGGCAACTTGTTCCGGTGTTTTGCCGTCTGCGGCAATGCCGTATTCGGCAGCCACCCGGTTGAGTTTCTCCGTATCCGTGATTGCGTAACCCGGGGCCTTGTTCTCCGCCACTGATGCCAGCACTTCCACCAGGTCCCGGCCGTGGTCCGAATGGGCGGCAGCTCCGGCGGCAATCATCCGGCACAGGTTGCGGGCCACGATAATATCGGCGTCTGCACCGCACACGCCCTGCTGGGGGCCTTCGCCAAAGGGGTCGACCCGGCAGGGGCCCATGGCGCAGATCCGGCAGCTCAAACCCAGGTCGCAGAATCCGCACTGGGGCTGCTGGGCCGCGTGGCGGTCCCAGACGGTTTCCACCTGGTCGGATTCCATTTTTTTGATCAAAAGCTGGCCGTCTTTGGTGATGGTATAGGTATGATGGTGCGTCATTGTCCCGTCCTCCCTTTTATCTTGACAGGTTGATTTCTTTTTGGGCCCTTTTGATTGTGTTCAGCAGCGAAAAACCCGGGGCATGGTCGGCCGCAATGGCTTCTGCGCTCATGCTGCGGGCCACCTGGTCGGTTTTTTTCTTCATGGCCGCATCCATTTCCTCAAATGTCAGCGCCCCGACCTTGCAAACCTCCACACAGGCCGGAATCAGGCCCTTGTGCTGGCGGGCAATGCAGTTGTCGCATTTGACCGCAATGGTTTTGTCCGCAGGTGCCAGGGGATCGGCGTGATACCGGATCACCCCGTAGGGGCATGCCATGGCACACGATGCGCAGTTGATGCACACGTCCGGGTTGATGAGCACGGTGTTGGTTGTGGTCTGCCGGTAAATGGCCCCGGGAAGGCAGGCCATCTGGCATGGGGCGGGATCGCAGTGCCGGCACCGGTTGGGAAACCCCTCGTCGTAGCGTCCTGCGCCCACGTGGATTCTCGGTCTGGGCCGGGGCGATTCGGAAATGGCTGAAATCAGGGCGCCGGTTTTTGAATGGGCGGCCGCGCAGGCAAGCATGCACTGCATGCATCCCACACAGCGTTCGGGATGAACAATGACCTGTTTCATAAGTTTTCCTCCCTGCCGCATGAAGGCGGCATATGAAATCAATGCGATCTGTCTGCCGGATTGCTTGGTGATCCGGTTACCGGTCAAAAAGCCGGCTGACGTTAAATCCCGGGTCCAGCAGGTGATGTGCAGATATTTTCACGGGCGTGCGGCTCTGGATCAGGGATGCGAGCACACCCCCCTGTTCGATTTGATTGATCATGACAAATCCCACCAGGATTTGATCTTCGAACACAAGCTTGCGATAGGTTTGGCGCCTGTGGTCAGCGGCGGAGAAAAACCGGCAGGTTTCGTCTGTGTCCCTGGGGCTGACCCGGCCGGCGGTCATCACGTCTGTGTCAAACATGCGGATCACGTTTCTGGAAAGGCTGCCGCGGTAAGCAAGGGCCCGGCCGGCCATGTTGAACCCCGCCACCCGGCCCTGGGCCGCGGCTTCGGGCCAGATGGCGTTGACCCACCGTTTCTGGCGGGCAATATCGATGTGCTCGGCCACATCCCCTGCGGCATATATGCCGGGCGCGCTTGTGGCCATGTGATCGTCGACCAGGATGCCCGCATCCGTATCAATGCGGTCTGTGGGAACAAACCCGTGGGCCGGAAACACCCCTTTTCCGATAATGGCCATGTCGCACGGGACCTGGCTGCCGTCGGACAGATGTGCGGTTTGCACCCGGCCGCCGCCCTCAAAAGCTGTGACCGAAATTCCCGTGCGAACGGTCAGCCCGTGGTCGCAGAGCACCTGCTGGATCATTTCCCCGGCGGTTTCATCCACCTGCATGGAAAGGGGATAGCCCGAGCGGATCAGCATGGTTACGCCAATATTTCGCTTAAGCAGGCTGTAGGCGGCCTTGAACCCAACGAGTCCGCCGCCGAGCACCAGGGCATGACGGGTATCGGCCAGGGCGGCGATCATTTCCTGTACCTGGGCGATATTGCGCATGAAAAAAATGCCTCCCAAGTCCAAGCCCTGCGCGTCAAGAGGCCGGGGATCGGCGCCGGCGGCGATCAGCAGCCGGTCATATGCGAAGATTTGACCGCCTTTTGTGGTCACAGTGCGTGCGTTGACATCCAAAGAGGTCACGCGGCTGCCGAGCGTGGGCGTGATGGAAAGCCGGTCGTAGAAGTCCGGCCCCCGGATGGGCAGCCTGGAAACATCCACGGCCCCTTCCAGAAGGTTGCTGATCATTGGACGGCAGTAAGGGGGGTGGCTTTCATCTGAAATCATGGTGATTTGGCCGCGGGCATCGATCTGCCGGATGGCTTCTGCGGCGGTGACGCCTGCAACACCGTTGCCGATAATCACGTAATTCATAACCGTGCCTCGGTAAAAGGAGGGTGGAAAGATAGCGTTTCACTCCACCGAATAACAAAACAATAAAATAAAAGTCATTTGATTGCAACAGGGTAAAAAAATTTCAGCCGCCCCTTGAACAGGTTCCGGAAGTGATTATTATAGGGATGAAAGGAAAGGATGAACAACAAAAACAAATTGTTAAATAAAAATAAAAGGAGGTGACGGATATGGCACTGGTACGGTGGAATCCCTGGACCACACTGCCCACTTTGCAGGATCGGATAAACCGGCTGTTTGAGGATGCGGTTCCGGCAACCGAGGGCAGAGAGGATGTGGGCCTGTTTGAATGGCGGCCCATGGTGGATACCTATGAAAAGGATGACGCCATTATGATCAAGGCCGAACTGCCCGGCGTGAACAAGGACGATATATCCATTGATGTCAACAACGGCGTGCTTTCCATCAAGGGAGAGCGCAAGCATGAAGAAGATGTCAACGAGGATAACTACTATCGAAGGGAACGGTTTTACGGCAAGTTCCAGCGGGCTTTCACGCTGCCGGACAACGCGGATCCCGACAAGATCGAAGCGGGATTCAAAGACGGCGTACTTGAGGTGAAAGTGCCCAAGACCGAGCAAAGCAAGGGCAAAAAGGTTGAGATCAAGTAAGAAGGTGCACGACTGAAGAACCGCGCCGGTAAAACAAAAGCGGGGTGCAGACGCCAAGGGGTCTGTACCCCGCTTTTTGTTTGTACGCTGATTTTAATCCACCTTGTGAACCCAGCCCTCGGTATCCTGTGTGCGGCCGTACTGGATGTCGGTGATGGCGTCGAAAAATTTCCGGGCCCAGGAACCCACTTTTCCGTCGCCAATGGCAAGGGTCTTGTCCTTGTATTTGATCTGGCCCACCGGCGAGATCACCGCTGCGGTGCCCGAACCGAAGCATTCCTGGAGTTTGCCGGCCTCATGGGCTGCGACCACCTCATCGATGGAGATGCGCCGCTGGGTGACCGGATGCCCCCATTTTTCGGCCATGGCAATCACCGAATCCCGCGTGATGCCGGATAAAATGCTGCCGGAAAGCGCGGGTGTGATGATTTCATCGTCAATGACAAAAAAGATGTTCATGGAGCCCACTTCCTCCACGTATTTGCGCTCCACCCCGTCTAACCACAGCACCTGGGTATAGCCCTTTTGGTGGGCCTCTTCTCCGGCATACAGGCTGGCCGCGTAATTGCCGGCGGTTTTCACCTCGCCCACGCCGCCGGGCACGGCCCGGACATATTTTTCCGTCACCCAGATTTTTACCGGGTTGAATCCTTCCTTGTAATAGGCCCCCACCGGGCTCAGGATGATGAAAAACCGGTAGGTGTAGGAAGCCCGCACGCCCAGAAACGGATCCATGGCAATGATGGTGGGCCGGATGTACAAAGACGTGCCCGGGGCCGATGGCACCCAGCGCTTTTCAATTTTGAGCAGTTCCTTTAAGGCTCTGAGGGCCAAATCTTCGTCAAAGGTCGGAATGCACATGCGATGGGCCGACTGGTTAAACCGGGTGAAATTCTGCTCCGGGCGGAAAAGCTGGATTTTATCTTCCGGGGTTTTAAACGCTTTTAACCCCTCGAAGATGGACTGGCCGTAGTGGAGCACCATGGTGGACGGATCCATGGTAATGGGTCCGTAGGGCTCGATGCGTGGGTTGTGCCAGCCGTTGTCCAAATCATAGTCCATGTTGAACATGTGGTCTGTAAAAAGGGTGCCGAAAGCCAGTTCGGATTCGTCTGGCAGGTCCTTTAGGGACCCGGCTTTCTGGATGCTGATTTCCATGGGGATACTCCGTTTTTTCCGATTGGTCTCTGTCAGGTAAAGATTATAAAAACCTGTTGATTTTTATACGTTTATCCATATTGCCGCCGCTAAGCCGTTTTTTACGTTAACGTCAAATGCCCGGATGATCAAGAAAATTTATCCCGGCCGGGCAAAAAAGCCCGGGTTTTTCCCCTTGATTGCCGCCTGCAGCGGTGATAGGAATTCAATTGTGATGAAAACAAGTATACACAGCAATCCTGCGCCGGCATCCCCATATCTGGTCTGTCCGTTTAAAAAAGGCCGGCCCAAAAAGCACATTGATGTCTGCCGCAAATGCCGGAAAAACCGCAAGTGCGCCATTTATCAGGATTATATGCAGCCGGGATTGTTTCCGGGATGGCGTTAACACCTATTTTTTTCGAACACAGCCATGGCCTCCGATATTTCTGCATATGCCCAAAGACTCTGCCAAAGCGGCCTGGCCGCAGATGAGGCCCTTTTGTGGGCTGCGCCCGGCCAGGGTCAGCACGGCTGGAACCGCCGTCACCCGGTTTGCGCCCGGCTCGATCCCATACTTGAAAAGCCCGGGATCGGGGCCGTGGTTTATGGTCGGCCGGCCGAGCCCTATGCGGCAATCTTTGACTACCTTACCCGGACCGCCGCAGACGGGGTGATCCGTCCCCGGGATTCTGAAACCCGGGTGTTTTTAACCGACCTGCCGGTGGCCGAAGACTTTGATCCGGAGAGTCTGGCGCCGGTGTTGTCGAACCGCAGATCTCTGGTGATTCCCGGATTTGGCCTCCTTGCCCATGGCAAAGACATGGCCGAAGCCTGCGTTTGCTTTTCAGCCGCCTGCTTTGCCGCGTTTGTGAAGTTTTTTGCAGACTCTCTCCAGGCAAGCCGGACAGGTGACATCGGCCGGGACCGGATTTTAACATTTCAGAGCGCCTGCACCTATCTTTCAGACCCGGCCGTGTTTGAAGGCGGGCTCATGCGCGGCCCCTTTGAAACCGAGGCGGACGTGCGCGCTGCCATCATCGAGGCCGGCCGGGCCGTTGTCGGCCACGGTCTTGTGGATGCCAGCTTCGGCAATCTTTCATACCGCCTGGGCAACAACCTGTATGTCACCACCTCAGGCAGCTTTCTGGATGATCTCGAGGACTCGGTTGCAGCAATAAACCTGGATACCGCCGCAGTGACCGGCGGCCGGCCGTCGTCTGAACTGCCGGCCCACAAGCGGATCGCCGGCCAGACCAATTTTTTGGCCATTGTCCACGGCCATCCCCTGTTTTCCGTAATCCTGTCCATGGACTGCCATGAAACCGATTGCCCGGATTCAGGCGACTGTCACCGTCTTTGTCCGCGCCCCCGGCAGGTGTGCTCTGTTCCGGTGGTCTCCGGTGAGACCGGCGGGGGCCCTTACGGGCTTTCCCAAACCGTACCCCCGGCAATCAAGGCCCACAAGGCCGCCATTGTTTACGGACACGGGGTGTTTAGCTGTGCGGCCAATGATTTTAACAATGCCCTGGGCCGGATGGTGACCATTGAACAGCTCTGCCGAAAGACCTATTTCGACCAGATCGGCATTCAGATCCGGCCATAGCAGAAGGATTATATATGGAATTTGAAAGCATCGAGGATGTGACCTGCCGGCTTGAACGCGCAGGCTACATCCCTTCCCGGGAAATTGCCACGGTGGTGTTTCTGGCTGCTGCCACCCAAAAACCCATCCTTGTGGAAGGCCCGGCCGGCGGGGGCAAGACCGAGTTGGCCCGGGCCGTGGCCCGGTGCCTGGGCCGGGACAAGATCCGGCTTCAGTGCTACGAGGGCTTGGATGAGGCCAAGGCCCTGTATGAATGGGAATATGCCAAGCAGCTGCTCTACACCCAGATGATCAAGGAGAAGATCAATGATTTGATCGCCGGGGCGGACAGCATTGCCGAGGCGGTGGAGCGCATTGCCGAGCAGGAGGACGCGTTTTTCTCCGAGCGCTTCATCCTTGCCCGGCCCCTTTTGCAGGCCATTTCCTCGGACAAGCCTGTGGTGCTGCTCATTGATGAAATCGATAAGGCCGATCCGGAGTTTGAGGCCTTTTTGCTCGAGCTGCTTTCGGAATTTCAGGTCTCCATCCCTGAGCTGGGCATCCGCAAGGCCAGGCACATCCCCATGGTGGTGCTCACCTCCAACAACTACCGGGACATGAGCGATGCATTAAAGCGCCGGTGTATTCATCTCTATATCGACTATCCGGAACCTGAGCTAGAAAAACGCATTATCCGCCTGAAACTGCCGGGCATTGACGAGGCCCTGGCAGACCGGCTGGTCTGTGCCGTCAACCATATACGGGAACTGGACATGAAAAAACGGCCCTGCATTTCCGAAACCCTGGACTGGGCCCAGGCCCTGATGGTGTTAAATATCGGGGAATTGTCCTGCCAGGCCGTGTCTGACACCCTTAACGTGATCTGCAAATACCGCGCGGATGCCCAGCTGGTGCGCCAATCCATGGATAAGGTCCTTTCGGTGAAATGATTGACCGGCTGATCCAGTTTGTCGCAGCCTGTCGGGCCGCTGATCTTCGGGTATCCACGGCCGAGCTCATCGACTGCCACCAGCATCTTCAGTGCGTGGATTTGGTGGACGAAGCCCGGTTTAAAACCGTGCTTCGGGCCAATTTTGCCAAAAGCCGCAGGGACCAGGCCGCGTTTGACCGGGTTTATGACCTGTTTTTCCACGGCCCGGGCGCCGGTGAGGACGAGGATGCGCAGCACCTGGATGCCGAAGCCGCGGCCGATCTGCTCAGCCAGGCCGGCATGGGCGGCGATGGCCTGGATGCCGCGCTTCTTGATTTTGTCACCGGTGATCCCGCATCCTTTCTGCAGGTTTTGAAGGACCTGGATCAGCAGGCGGACGCGCCTTCGGCAAGCGGGGTCAAGTCCAACCTCGGCCAGCTGGCCGGGCGGATGCAGGTGATGCTTAGGATAAACGCCATACAGCGGGGGCTGGCCCGGCTGCCGGACGGCACTGGTCAGGCGCCGGCAGCCGCATCCGCATCCCGGCGCCTTAATCAGGCCCGGGGGCTTCTGACCCGCCAGAACCGGCCCTACAATGACGGCCTGCGCCAGGTGCGCTCCCATCACAAGCATTACCAGGGCCTGGGAGAGCAGCCCTTTTCGTCTCTGACGCCGGCTGAAATCGAGCAGATGCGCGATGTGATCCAGCAGCTGGTGCGCAAGCTAAAAGACCGCATGGGCCGGCGCTTTGCGGCCTCGCGCCGGGGCGGGCTCGATGTCCGAAAGACCCTGCGCCGGGCGGGCCGGTTCCAGGGCGTGCCCCTGGAATTGTCCTACCGTCGCCGGCCTCTTCGAAAAACCCGGATCGTGGCCTTGTGCGACGTGTCGGGTTCGGTCTGGTCTGCGGCCCGGTTCATGCTGCATCTGCTCTATTCCCTCCAGGACTGTTTCTCCTCTGTGCACAGCTTTGCATTTGTCTCGGGCACCACGGATATCACCGAGATCTTTGCGCACAACGAGGTCAACCGGGCACTGGAAAAGGTGCTGTCGAGCCCGGATATCGGCTTTGACGCCTTAACCGACTACGGCGAGGTGTTTTACGAATTCCGGCAGCACCACATGCACCGGATTAACCGCAAAACCACCGTGATCATCGTGGGAGACGGCCGGTCCAACTACCAGCATCCCAGGGAATCCATTCTGGCCGAAATCCGGGAAAAAGCCCGGCGCATCATCTGGCTCAATCCCGAACCCGAAGCCTTCTGGGGTACGGGCGACAGCGAGATGCACACCTACAAGGCCCATTGCCACGAAGTGCGAACCTGCCAGAACCTCAATCAGCTCATTGATTTTATCGAAGAACTGGTGCTCTGACACTGTTTGAAAAAAAGTGCAAAAACAGGGCTTGACTTTTCAGGCATTGTTTAGAATAATATTTTAAAACTGAGAACCATTCTAATTATAAAAATGCGAGGCGCCATGTATCCGGATCTGAAAGGTAGGACCGCTATTGTGACCGGGGCCGGGAAAAAAACCGGCATTGGATATGCTATTGCCGCCAAACTGGCGGCCTGCGGGGCCAATATCGTGGTGGCCGATCTGGGCCGGGCCCAGCCGGACCAGAGCCAGGTCAGCACGGCCACTTCTGAGCAGATGCAGGACATTGAAAAACAGATTGCAGACGATTTCAAGGTGCGCTGCCGGGCTCTGAGCCTGGATGTCACGGATTCCGGATCCATTTCGCAGATGGTGGCCTCCGTGGTCCGGGAGTTCGGGGGCATTGAAATTTTATGCAACAATGCCGGTGCCTCCTTTGGCGTGCCAAGCGACGTGGAAAACTATGACGAGGGCGCCTGGGTCAAAACCATTGACGTGAACCTCAACGGGGTCTTCCGGGTGTCAAAGGCCGTGATTCCGGAAATGCGGCAGGCAGGCGGCGGATGCATCGTCAATATCGCATCAAGGGCGGGCAAGGTGCCGCCCTTGTTTAATTCCGCCTATGCCGCAGCCAAGGCCGGGGTGATCATGCTCACCAAGACCATGGCAAAGGAACTGGCCGGTGCCGGCATCCGGGTTAATGCCATCTGTCCGGGGCAGATCATGACCGATATCGAAAAGTGGCGCTTTGCGCTTGAAGCGCAGTTTTTCAACACCACGGCCGAACAACGGCAGAAGGAAATGTGTGCCACCATTCCCCTGGGCCGCATCGGAGAGCCGGCCGAAGTGGCTGATCTGGCCGCATTTCTGGCGTCAGGGGCGTCTTCTTATATCACCGGCCAGGCAATGAATATTACCGGCGGCCAGCTCATGGAATTGTGACCCGGGTTGCTGCCGGCCCAACCAATAAAGATAAAAAGCAGAAAATGGGACAAAAGGAACGAAGGCAGCGGGAGAAAATGCAGCGGCGCACCCAGATCTTAAACGCCGCAAGGGCCCTGCTTTTAAAAGAAGGGTTTTCCCGCACCTCTGTGAACAAAATTTCGAAAAAGGCGGAGCTTTCCATCGGCTCCATTTATTTTTATTTCACCAACAAGGCTGAAATTTTTGCCTCCCTGCAGCAGGAGGGCCTGGAGATCCTGCATACTTACCTGGTTTCTGAAACCGAAGGCGTAGCCGATCCCCGTGTTCAGCTTCAAAAAGGCGCAGAGGCGTATTACCAGTTCAGCCGGGCGCACAAAGATTATTTTGACGTGATCAATTATTTTCTTTCCTCGCCCCAGGTCTTTTTCTCCGAGGATGTCAACCGGACCATCGGCTCCAAGGGGCTTTTGATCCTGGAGCAAATTGCCGGCATCATCCGGCAGGGAAATGACCAAAAGGTTTTTGATGAGCCCTGTCCAAACAATTTTGCCGTGTTTTTCTGGTCTTCCTTGCACGGGCTGGTGCAGATCCGGAAACTGCAGGGGATCATTATCGAATCCGACGATTATTTTCAGTTTTTTCAATACAGTGTTGACAAACTCATTGAAAGCATAAAATTCAGGGAGGTTACAGATGACAACGAATAAGATGACACCCAGCGAAGCATTGGTGGAAACCCTGGCGGCAGAAGGTGTGGAAACCGTGTTCGGTATTGTGGGTTCCGCCTACATGGACGCCCTGGATCTTTTTCCGGCAGCGGGCATCCGTTTTGTATCCGTTGCCCATGAACAGGCCGCCGCCCATGCCGCAGACGGCCTGGCCCGGGTCACGGGCCGGCCCCAGGCCTGTATTGCCCAGAACGGTCCGGGTGCGGCCAATTTTGTCTCTGCCATTACCGCGGCCTACTGGGCCCATTCCCCGGTAGTGGCCATCACCCCGGAAACCGGCTCCATGGGAATCGGCACCGGCGGTTTCCAGGAACTGGACCAGATGGCATGGTTTTCCGAGCAGACCATCTGGCAGGTAAGGGTCAACCGGCCCGAGCGCATGGCCGAGCTGGCCCGAAGGGCCTTTTACATGGCCAAACTGGAAAACGGTCCCACCCAGTTAAACATTCCCAGGGATTATTTTTACGGTGAACTCGAAGATGAAGTTTATCCGTCTCTTGAGATATCCCGTGGTCCGGGATCGCGTGCGGCCCTGGCAGAGGCGTCAAAGCTGCTGGCTGCAGCAAATTACCCGGTGATCATCGCCGGCGGCGGGGTCAGCCAGGGAGACGCCCTGGCCGAAACCAAAGCCCTGGCCGAATACCTGCAGGCCCCTGTGGTCAATTCCTATCTGCACAATGATTCGTTTCCCGCAGATCACCCCCTGGCAACCGGTCCCATTGGATACTGCGGCTCCAAGGCCGCCATGCGGATTCTTTCCAAAGCCGACGTGGTGCTGGCCCTGGGCTGCCGCCTCGGACCCTTTGGAACCCTTCCCCAGTACGATATCGACTACTGGCCCAAAAATGCCCGGATCATCCAGGTGGATGCCAATGCACGGGTGCTGGGCCTGAGCAAAAAGGTGGATGTGGCAAGCGCCGCTGATGTCAAAGACTATGCCGCAGACCTGCTGACGGCTGTCAAAGAGGCCATTGGAAAACCGGCCGAGGCCCCGGTCAGGGTGGCGGAAATTGCACGGGAAAAGGCCCGGTGGGCCGAAGAACTCGAATCCTGGTCAAGTGCTGAGACCTCTCCCATGCATCCCCGGGCATTTTTAAAAGCCCTGTCTGAATCCATGCCCAAAGGTTCCATTGTGGCCACGGATATCGGCAACACCTCTTCCATGTGCAACGCGTATTTTCAATTTTCAGATATCCGCCAGCACATTTCCGCCCTGAGCTGGGGCAACTGCGGGTTTGCCTACGGGGCTGCAATGGGCGCCAAGATCGGCCGGCCCGACAAGCCGGTGTTTGCCTTCCAGGGCGACGGGGCCTGGGGGATTTCCGGCATTGCCGAGGTCATGACCGCTGTGCGGGAAAACATCCCGGTGATTGCGGTGGTGGCCAACAATTATGAGTGGGGCGCGGAAAAGAAAAACCAGATCGATTATTACGACAACCGATTTGTAGGCGCCAACCTGCGGGAGAACCCGGATTTTGCGCAGGTTGCAAAAGACATGGGCGCAGACGGCCATGTGGTGAAAACACCGGAAGAGGTCAAAGATGCCGTGGCCAGTGCCGTGGCCTCGGAAAAGCCCTGCGTGATCGATGCCAGAATTCATGGCGGAGAAAAAGTCCTGGCAGAACCGTTTCGCAGGGATGCGTTGAAACCGCCGGTGCGCTATCTGGATAAATACAAGCACCTAAACGCCAAGTAGGCGGGTTCCGGCCGGCAGGTCCAGGGCTTTACCCTTTAGCAGAATGAACCGTCCAGGATGCCTGCCGTAAAGAAAGTTTCCAGGCAGCACAGTCGATATTTCCTTTCGTGAAAACGGGGCAAACCCTGCCATATCATTGCCGGGCCTAAGTCAAATCTATGACGGATTCGTTTTGTTGTCTGAATCGCCCGCATCAGGCCTGAACTTTGTTTTTGCTTGTTGACACGTTATCAAAAATATAATGCTAATCAAATTTAGAATGGTATTCTAAAAAACTTTTCAAAAGGAGCCTGCTTATGTCATCTGTTTCCGGAGGCCAGATAGCGGCCGAAGCCCTGGTTGAAAAAAAAGTAAAACATATTTTCACCCTGAGCGGGGGGCATATCACCCCCATCTATCAATACCTGGAGCATTCCGGGGTGACCCTGTTTGACACCCGCCATGAGCAGGCTGCCGTGTTTATGGCAGAAGCCTGGGGCAAAATGACACGCACCCCGGGTGTGGCCATGGTCACGGCCGGGCCGGGCTTTACCAATTCTCTAACAGCGGTTGCAAGCGCCTTTTTTTCAAACACCCCGTTGGTGGTCATTGCCGGATGCGTGGGTCTGGACTGCAAGGAAAAGCTTGATCTCCAGGACATGCCCCAGCAGGCCGTGATTGCGCCCATGGTGAAAAAGGCCCTTGTCTGCCACAAGCCCGGGCGCATTGCCGAATATGTAGACATGGCCTTCCGCACTGCATCCAGCGGGCGGCCCGGTCCGGTGTATCTGGAATTTCCCGTGGACGTGCTAAACGCACAGGTCGACCGTGAAAGCATCAAGACCCCGTCCACTGCTGTATATTCCCGGCCGGCGGATCCAGCAGGCGCAGAACAAATGCTTGGAATGATCCAAAAAGCCAAAAACCCCGTGGTTATTGCCGGAACAGGCGCCTGGCAGTCAGGGGCCGGAGACGAGTTGGCCGAATTCATTGAGCAGACCCACATGCCTGTGTTTACCTCCCTTTCAGCCCGGGGCCTGATTGCCGATGATCACCCTCTCTGCTTTGAAGGCGCTCTGGCCATCCGGCCCGGGGCGGCGTTTGCCGCCTACATTGAAACTGACCTGGTGATCCTGCTGGGCACGCGGATTTGTCTTTATTATATGTTTGGCGATGTTTTCAACCCGGCGGCGAAAATTGTTCAGGTCGATATTCAGGCTGAAGAGATAGGCCGAAACCGCAAGGTGGATCTGCCGGTTGTCAGTGATATCCGTGAATACCTGCAGGTCTGCAACCGCATGATTTTCCAAAACAATTTGTCCGATGTCCTGAAAAAGCGCTTTTCCCCCTGGATTGAAAAGCTGACCCAGGCCCACAAAGACGGCCTGCGCCAGTCGGAAAAAGACTGGACCTCGGACAATGTCCCCATCCATCCCCTGCGCCTGGCCCGGGAAATAGATCATTTCATGGACCGGCCCGATGATGTACTGGCAGTTGACGGCGGAGATACCACTACCTGGATGGGCATGACCCGACGAATGGAAACTCCCGGCCGGTACCTGGACTACGGGGTTTTCGGGTCCCTGGGCGTGGGGTTGTCCTATGCCAATGCCGCCAAGCTGCATTACCCTGACAGCCGGGTGCTGCTGGTCTCCGGTGACGGCAGCCTGGGATTTAACTTCATGGAGTTTGAAAATGCCATCCGCAAAAACCTGCCTGTTGTGGTTGTGGTTTCCAACGACCTGGGCTGGGGAATGATCCGTCACAGCCAGGAGATCCGAATCGGCCATGCCATTGAGGCCGGCACCTATATCGGCCCGGTCAATTATCATAAAATGGTCGAAGCCATCGGCGGCAGGGGGTATCTGGTGGAATCGCCGGCTGATATCCGGCCGGCCCTGGAAGATGCGTTTGCATCCGGCAAGGTCTGCTGCATCAATGTGATGACCGATCCCACCACCGTAAGCCCGGGCAGCATGGCCCTGGCCAATGTGGGAGCCTATAAAGCCTAAGCAAGATAAAGGGGGAAACATGGATCCTTCGGTTGTGGGTCAGATTGATCAGGTGCGGCTCAATTTCAGTCCCCAGGGGCTCATGGTCATCAATGCGGCCATCGGGCTGATGATGCTGGGAGTTTCCCTGGATCTGAAGCTGGAAGATTTCAAGCGGATCCTGGTCGCCCCTCTGGCGCCGGGGATCGGGCTTGCAGCGCAGTTTATCCTGCTGCCGGCCTTTACGTTTCTGCTGGTCTGGATCCTGAAACCCCTGCCCTCCATGGCCCTGGGCATGATCCTGGTGGCCTCGTGTCCGGGCGGTAACCTGTCGAACATCATGACCTATCTGGCCAAGGGAAACTGTGCTGTGTCCATTACCATGACCGCCATTTCCACCATAGCCGCCATTTTCATGACCCCCCTGAACCTGTCGCTCTGGGGCAGCCTGAATCCAGAAACCGCGGAAATCCTGCGGGCCGTGAGCCTGAGCCCCATTGATGTTTTTGTCACGGTCTTTGTGATCCTGGGCATCCCCCTGATTCTGGGGCAGGTCCTCACCCGCACCTTTCCGGGTCTTGCCGACCGGGTGCGGCGCCCGTTCAAGATTTTTGCCCTGGTTTTTTTCATTCTCATTGTGTGCGGAGCCCTGGCCGCCAATTGGAAGTATTTTATCGCCTATGTGGGAATGGTGATGTTTGCCGTGTTCATCCATAATGCCCTGGCCCTGAATCTGGGATACTGGAGCGGCCGGGTTGCGGGGCTCGGGCAGGCCGATGCCAGGGCGGTGTGCATCGAGGTGGGCATCCAGAATTCGGCTCTGGGGCTTGTGCTGGTTTTCAATTTTTTCGAGGGCCTGGGCGGCATGGCCATTGTGGTGGCCTGGTGGGGGGTCTGGCATATTATTGCCGGGCTGGCCACGGCGTTTATCTTCACCCGCATTCCCCTGCCGCCGGGCGAGGCGGCCACGGATCCCGAGGCTTGCCGGCTGTCATGAATTGATGGCGCCGTAAAAAGTCCAATATCTGCGTTACGCGCAATTTCTCAGAATTTCACGTACGGCTAAGTACGCTGCATTCTTCGAAATTGAGCAAGTCTTGATCTTGAACTTTTTACGGCACCATCTGAGATCAGACTTTTTACGGTGCCATCATGAATTGAGACAAGAAAAGGAAGGGTTTTGGTGAAACGAAATTTCAAGAACAAGGTGGTGGTGGTCACCGGCGGTGCCAGCGGAATTGGTCTGGCTACAGCCCGGCGGTTTGCAGAAGCCGGCGCCCGGTGCGTGCTGCTGGATATGGATGAACAGAATCTGGCCCTCAGGGAAAAGGAATTCAGGGTCGCCGGGTATGAGATATTGACGGCAGTCTGCGACGTGACCCGGCAAAGCGACTGCGAGGCTGCTGTCAAATCCGTGATCCGGCAGACCGGAGGCATTGATGTGCTGTTCAACAATGCGGGCATCACCCAGCGCAGCCGGTTTGCCGACACCCGGGTGGATGTGTTTCGCCGGGTCATGGATGTCAATTTTTTCGGGGCCCTGTACTGCACCAAGGCCGCCATTGACAGCATCATTGCCCGGCGGGGCATGATCATTGTCAATGAAAGCATTGCCGGCGTGGCTCCCCTGGTGGGCCGTACCGGCTACAGCGCCAGCAAGCACGCCCTGCACGGCCTGTTTACCTCTCTGCGGGCGGAAGTGAGCCATCTCGGCGTCCAGGTCATGATCGTATGCCCCGGTTTTATCCGAACCAATCTGCAGGACCGGGCTTTGGGGGCCGACGGCCGCGTTACGGACCGACCCCAGAGTTTTGTGGGGCGTCAGCATACGCCCCAAAGCGCCGCAGAAGCCATCTTTCAGGGCGCATGCCGGAAAAAGCCCCTGCTTGTGCTCACCTTCATGGGCAAGCTGGGCTACTGGGTGAGCCGTCTGGCCCCGGGCTTTTATGAGCGTCAGATGATCCGGCAGTTTGCCGATGAACTGCATTAAACCGATCCGATCCGGGAGTTCTGTCAATGGATTCATATGAACTGATCTACGGTTATATGCATTGCATCGGCAAAACCACTTATCATGCCGGTATTGCCGATTCAAGGGAGGCCGCCGAGCAGTGGGTGCGGCAGAATCAGTGTGCAAAACACCCGGCGTTCCGGGTGCCTGACAGCGACCCTATCCGGTGGTGCCCGGTGCGGCATTGCCACATGAAGGCGCAAAAGCCCTGGTTTTCCTGCCGTCGGATCGATCCGGCCGAAAAAGACCCCTGTTTGTCCGGCTGCGGCCGATCAGCAGAAACATGGGAAGAAAAATGAACGTACTGGTGATCAACAGCGGCAGTTCCTCGGTAAAATACAAACTTTTTGCCATGCCGGAGCAGCGCCTTCTGGCCTCGGGGCAGGTGGAGGGCATCGGTATCGGAAACTCCGGGAAAAAGGCCGTGCTCATTTACCGCAGTGCACAGGAAGATGAAGTCCGGCAGACCTTTGAATGCCGGGACCATGCCGCTGCGGTCCGGCGGTTTTTTGAGGTCCTTTCTGCATCAGATCCGGCAACGCCGGGGCGGCAAACCGCCGTGGACCTGATCGGGCACCGGGTTGTGCACGGGGGCAGCCGATTTGTTTCTCCCGTGATGCTCCGGCAGGATGTCATTCAGGACCTGGAAAGGCTTTCCGAACTTGCGCCCCTGCACCTTCCAATCAATGTTATGTGCATCCGGGCCTGCGCGGAGCTTTTGCCCAAAACCCGGATGGCCGCATGCTTTGATACGGCCTTTTCCCATGATATGCCCGATCATGCCCGGCTTTATCCGGTCCCCCTGGAGTGGTCCAGGAAATATGCCATCCGCAGATACGGCTTTCACGGCATTTCCTATGAATACGTGACAGGCGAGACAAGCCGGCTTGTGGGCCGGCCTTTAGAAGACCTGAAAATCATTGCGGCCCATCTGGGCAACGGCAGCAGCATCACAGCCCTTGACAGGGGCCGGGTGGTCGATACGAGCATGGGCTTCACCCCACTGGAAGGGCTGATGATGGGCACCCGCTCGGGCAATTTCGACCCGGCCGTGTTTCCCTATATTATGGAGAAAACCGGTATGGATGTGCCCGGTATTTTAAATGTGTTAAACACCGGAAGCGGTCTTCTGGGCGTGAGCGGGGTCAGCCGGGACATGCGCGACATCGTGGCTGAAATGGACAGGGGAAACGCACGTGCAAAGCTTGCCTTTGACATGTTTGTCCACGTGCTGCGCAAATATCTGGGAGCTTATTTGTTCACGCTCGGCGGGGCTGATGCCATTGTGTTTACAGGCGGGATCGGGGAAAAAGGCTGGCGGGTGCGCCAGGCGGTGTTTTCAACCCTGGAGCCCCTCGGCCTGGTTTTGGACCCGGAAAAAAACCAGGCTGCAGCCGGTCCCGCCGCCTGCATCAGCGCGGAGACCAGCAGCGCAAAACTGCTGGTGATCGCCGCAGACGAGGAGCGCATGATCGCCCGGTCAGTCTATCGGCTTGCCGCCGGATAAACACGGCCGCCTGCCGCTGTTGTGCAGGCGGCCGTGTTGACAGGTTCGGGTTTTTTCTTGAAAATCAGGAAGTAAACTGGGTCCGGATGTCTTTTTTGTTGATTTTGCCAACGCTGGTCTTGGGAATTTCGTCAACGATCTGCACCCGGTTGGGTACACCGTATTTGGGAATTTCCCCGGCGTCCACAAACTTCATGAAAAAATCGCGCAGCTCGTCTTCAGTGACCTTGTCCTTGTGGCTGTCTTTGACCACCACCAGCACCAGGGGCCGTTCCCCCCATTTTTCGTCGGCCACGCCGATGGCGGCTGATTCGCTGACAGCCTCGTGCTGGCTGACGATGTCTTCCAGGGTCAGCGAGGAAATCCATTCCCCGCCGGTTTTGATCACGTCCTTTAACCGGTCTGTGATCTGCAGATATCCCTCTTCATCCACGTAGCCGATATCGCCGGTATGCAGCCATCCGCCCTGCCAGAGTTCCTCGCTTTTTTCCGCATCCTTGGTGTAGCCCTGGGTCAGCCACGGCGAGCGCACCACCACTTCACCGGTGGACTCGCCGTCATGGGGCAGGGCGTTGCCCTGGGGGTCCCAGATCCGCACGTACACGTTGGGCGCGGGCCGGCCGGTTCGGCAGCGGTACTTGACCTGTTCATCCTCGCTCCAGTCCATCATCTTTGGCTTGAGCACCGCGGATGTCAGCAGCGGGCAGGTTTCGGACATGCCGTAGGCGGCATAAATATTAATGCCCAGTTTCAGTGCTTCCCTGCAAAGTCCGCGTGGCAGGGCCGAACCGCCGATGATTACCTTCCAGCCGGTGAGATCAAATTGCTTGATGGCCGGGCTGGAAACCAGCATGTGCATGATCGTGGGCACGCAGTGAGAGAATGTGACTTTTTCCGAGACCAGCAGCTTGAGCAGCATTTCCGGCTCGTAGCGGCCTGGATAGACCTGCTTGGCCCCCAGCAGGGTCATGACATAGGGAACGCCCCAGGCATGCACGTGAAACATCGGGGTGATGGGCATGTAGACGTCTTTGGAGGTGATCGGCGCCTGGGATTCAAACCCGGCCAGGTTGGCCAGCATGCCGTAGGTGTGCATCACCAGCTGCCGGTGGCTGAAAAATACGCCCTTGGGCAGACCGGTGGTTCCGGTGGTGTAGAAGGTGGTGGCCATGGTGTTTTCGTCAAAATCCGGAAAATCATAAGATTTTTCCGCATTGTTGACCATGTCTTCGTATTCCCCGTTTATGGTCAGGGAGGTGTCTGGTTTTTTGCCGCTGTCGCTGATCAGGATGATTTTTTTGACCGTGGTGAACTTGTCCTTGACCGACTCGAGAAGCGGGAGAAATTCTTCGTTTACGAGGATGACATCGTCTTCGGCATGATTGATGGTATAGATCAGCTGCTCGGGGGAAAGGCGCACGTTAATGGTGTGAAGCACTGCGCCCATCATGGGAACGGCAAAAAAACATTCCAGGTAGCGATGGCTGTCCCAGTCCATGACCGCCACGGTGCTGCCCGGGCCCACGCCCTGGGATGCCAGCGTGTTTGCCAGTTGATGGATTCTTCGGTTTAAGTCCCGGTATGTGTAGCGGTTGAGGTCCCGGTAAATGATCTCCCGGTCCGGAAAATAGATCAGGGGCGTTTCCAGGATGTGCTTGATCAGAAGCTGATAGTTGTAAGCCGAGGGGGTGGGATCGATTTTTCGAAACGTCATGCATGCCTCCTTGCGCTGGTCAGTATAAGGGTTAAACAGATAAACGTTAAACCAGGAATTAAAATAAAATCACTGTAAACCTTTTTGAAATAAATTTAAACCAGAATTCACACGTATCCAAAGCTTGGCTTGCGTTCGGGGGGTAAAACAAAGTATTATCCCTTAAATTTATCGAATCCGTCCTGCGGGACAAGACAAAACCTTGCATCGCAGATGCGGAAATCTGGAAAATTATTGGGCCATAAATGATTTGCTGTGCAACAAGGGGGAATGATGGGACTTCGGGATTATACCATTTATGATTTTATCTGTCGCAATGCAGTTTTGTATGCCGATCAGGAGGCAATCGTTTATAAGGATGTCCGTGTGACACACAGGGAGTTCAAGCAAAAGTGCGACAGCTTGGCAGCCGGGCTTTTGCGTGCCGGCATTGGTCAAGGCGACCGGCTGGCCGTAGTGGCGCACAATTGTGATGAGTTCGTGATTCTCTACGGGGCTGCTGCAAAAATCGGGGCCATTGTCGTGCCGGCCAACTGGCGTTTTTCAGCAGACGAAGTGGCTTATGTCCTGAAAGATACCACGCCTGTGTTCGTGTTTGCCGGCCCGGACTACCGGGATCAGGTGCTGGCACTCCAGTCTGAAACCGGCATTGAAAAATATTATGCAATCGGCGGCGGGGATGTGCCGGTCGGCTATGAGCCGTTTTCCGCCCTGTATGATGACCCCGGTGCTGAAGATGAAATCGATATCACCACGGACACGGGTTTTGTTATCATTCATACCGCGGCTGTTGAGGGCCGGCCGCGCGGGGCGCTGCTAAGCCAGGGAAACATCTGTGCCATTAATTTTCAGCGAATCGCCAGCGAGGGGTTTGGCCCGGAGTCCTGCCACATGTGCCTTCTGCCCCTTTTCCATATTGCCGGGCTGGCCAGGCTCATGGCGGTCATGCATGCAGGCGGGAAAAACGTGATTTTTGAACGTTTTGATCCGGAGCAGGTGTTAAAAGGCATTGAAGCGGAAAAAGGCACCACGTTTTTTAATTTCTCCCCGATTTTGGAGCGCCTGATCGACAAGTACAGGGAATTGGGCGGCCGCATTGATCTTTCAAGCCTGCGCACCGTTGGCGGGCTGGATCAGTCCGAAAACCTGGAGCAGTTCGGCCGGATCGCGCCCAATATTTCATTCGGTGCGGGATTTGGGCAGACCGAGGCCATGGCCGTCACCTGGGCCCCGTATAGCGAGCGGCCGGGAAGCGCGGGCAAGCCCACCATCATTGCCCGGGTGGCCCTGTTTGACGACGATGACCAGCCCGTGGCCGTCGGCGGGGAGGGCGAGATCTGCGTGCGCGGCCCCTCTGTTTTTCTCGGTTACTGGAACCGGGTGGCGGACACCGCGCAAACGTTTCGCAGCAACTGGCATCATACCGGGGATATCGGCCGGTTTGATGCGGACGGCTACCTTTGGTATGTAAAGCGAAAACCGGAAAAAGAGCTGATCAAGCCGGGCGGAGAAAATGTCTATCCCGCGGAGGTCGAGGGCGTGATCATGGAACACCCCGACATTGCGGAGGTCAGCGTTATCGGCGTGCCCGACCGGCAGTGGGGCGAGGCGGTTTTGGCCGTGTGCGTGACACAGCCCGGCAAAGCCATAGGGGAAAAGGATTTGATCGAATTTGTGGCCTCCCGGATCGCCCGGTACAAGAAGCCGCATTCCGTGGTGTTTGTCGATTCCCTGCCCAAGACCGGAAAGGGCGAAATCGACCGGGACCAGGTCAAAAATGAGCACGGCGGAAAATATTGATCCCTGTTTCCGGGATCCGGAAAATCAATTCGTGTCAGGCGGGTTTCCGTGTTCCAGAAACAGTTCAATACCGGCGACAAGGATGAAAAAGTAGCCCAGCATTTCCAGGCATTCCTCCAAAAGGCGCTTGTAGTCCCGGGCGTAATCGTCGCCCAGCAGGGGTTCGAGAAACGGGCTGTGCCCGGTTAACTGGCCGTATATCACCACGATCAGCCCGGCCCACATGAGGGCGAAAACAGGCGTTGCGGCAAAGTGTGCCAGCTCGCGGCCAAAGATTCCCCTGTTGTACCAGGCCAGCAAAATTGCTGAAACCACAAGGATGGCCGCGGGTGCCTGCCAGCCGCCAACGGGTATGGTCTGATTCAGCAGGGTGTCGCACTCGCGGACCATGGCAAGCAGCGCTGCAAAAGCGGTTATCACTGGAAAAAATTTTGCTTCCGGCTTCCGGCGCATTGCCGCGGCCATCATGAGTGCTGCCGAGACGCCCAGAACAGCAAGCTGCAACCATTCCACAATGCCGCCTTCCTTGAACTGCCGGGTATCGCCCCATCCGGCCACGCAGTTCAAAAACCCGCCCAGCATCAGTAAGAGCAGGTTATAAAGGGCATAACGAATCAGAATGGATTTGCTTTCTGCCATATTCAAGCAAAGCTCCGTGTTTGGATTGGGGTGCGCCGCAAATACAGGTTTTCGCATTTGAAATCCGGAAAATCAGAAATCTTGCCAAATTTCGGCCAATAGCATAAAATAAAATTTGTTGATAGAAAATTTTGTTTTGTATGGGCAATGGGTCTATTTGTCCTTGCAAACAAGCCAATTTCATTTTCTGTGTGAGAACATGACTGCAGAAGCGACAAAAGAAGCGTTAAAACAGCGGATCCGGGAACTGGAAGAAGAAATCGCAGCCCTCAGCCCTTCAGGCACCCCGGAGGTGGGGCAAAGCCATGCCGGACAGCAAAGCTGCGAGCAATATTACCGGATGATTGTGGAAAACGCAGCTGATCTGATTTTCACAGTCAATGAAAACGGCGAGTTTGTCTATATCTCCCCCAACTGCCGGGCCATTTTGGGCTACGGCCCGGAAGAGTTTGTCGGAAAGCCCTTTGTCCCCTTTGTGCATCCGGATGAAGTGGAAAGCATTCTGGGTATCCTTTCTGAGATTTTTATCCGCTATCAAAGCAGGGGCGCCCATGGCGTGGGCCGCATGACCCTGGAATACCGGGCCCTGACCAGAGACGGCCAATGGAGATGGCTTTCTGCGAAAAACACCATTGTCAAGGAAACAGGCAATCATCTGGAAGTGGTCTGCATTGCCAGGGATATCACCGAACAAAAGGAGGCGGCCCGGAAACTGGAGGAAAGTGAACAGCGATATCGTTTTCTGGTTGAGGAATCCAATGATATTATCTGGACCTTTGATTTGTCCTCCATGACCTTTGTTTATGTTTCCAGGTCGGTTGAGCGGATCCTTGGCATCCCCCAGGATCAGGCCAGCGGGGTGGGACTTGATGATATTTTTGATCCGGAAACCGAAAAGAAAATAAGGACTGCTTTTGAAACTGCAGCTGCGGATCCGGACGGTGACGGCCGGGTGATGACAGAGGCCGATCATCTGGGAAAAAACGGGAGAAAAGTCAGCATGGAGGTCAACGCGGTGCTCCACAGGGATGCCGGGGGCAAGCCTGTATCCTTTACCGGTGTCTCCCGGGATATCACAGAGCGCAATGCCGCCGTCCGGGAAAGGGAAAAGCTCCAGGCGCAGCTCAGACATGCCCGGCAGATGGAGGCCATTGGAACCCTGGCTGGCGGCATTGCCCATGATTTCAACAATATTCTTTTCTCTGTGATCGGATACACCGAATTGGCCATAGATGAAGCGGCCGAAGGCAGTCAGCTGCATCAGAATCTCTGCCAGGTGCTGGCTGCCGGAAATCGTGCCAGGGATCTGGTCAGGCAGATTCTGGCCATCACCCGAAATGAAAAACAGGCCTTCCGGCCCGTGCCCGTGTCCGGCCTGGTCCGGGAAGCTCTGGAAACCATGCGCGCCGGTTTTCCTCGTGACGTTGCGCTGCGGGAAAACATCTGCCATGAGCAGTTGACCGTCAACGCGGATCCCCTCCAGCTCCACCAGGTGATCGCGAATCTGGCGGCCAACGCCGGCCATGCCATGCAGGGCCGGTACGGGGTGGTGGAAGTTAAGGTGACCCGGTTTTGCCCGGACCAGGAGACCATGCTTTGCCATCCTGATGCCGCGGACGGAGATTATGCAAGGATTTCAGTAAGTGATACCGGTCCGGGAATTGACAAACAGGACCTGGGCAAAATTTTTGAGCCGTATTTTACCACCCGGAAAGAAGGCACGGGCACGGGGCTGGGCCTGTCCATTGTCCATGGCATCGTCAAGGTGCATAAGGGATTTTTGACTGTGGACTCCGAACCCGGCCGCGGCAGCGTCTTTCACGTGCATCTGCCCCTGGTCCGGGATGATTGGGAAGCGGACTCTCCGGATTTGTAAGAGCCCTTACCGCTTTTTTCCGGTTTCCGGCAATGGGCCGCGGCTGCCGCGGGTCATCAGCACACCGGGAACAATCAGGCACACGGCCGCCAGGTGCTGGAGACCCAGGGTCTCGTTTAACAGAAAAAATCCGCTCACCGCCGCAATCAGCGGTACCAGGTTCAAATACACCGCTGTTTTGGCCGGAGCACAAGGGCTGCACTGGCCATCCGGAGATTGGCAAACGAAAGCGGGTCCAGGCTTTTGAGCCCCAGCTTGGTAAACAGGAAAGTCAGGCCCCAGAAGTGAATGACAATAAACATGTTGATGTGATTTGTTGGCACAGCCCTCGCCCTGCCGTGACGTATTTTCATACGCTGCTGCCTCCTTTTGATCTAAGGTTTTTTCGGGTTTGATATGTAATGCAGCAAAATCGTCCTGGCCAACGAATAGTTGTGATATGGCCATCACGGAAATTGATAACCACGGCATGTTTTCGGGGTTGGTTTAGTCTTGCATCCCGGCCGGATATTGGCGTAGATTGCCTGTTTATTATGTTAAAAACAGGAAAACGAAATCGATGGTCTATAATCCGGATCTGGATATCAATCTGCTGCGCGCTTTTGTCACCGTGGCGGAACTCAAAAGCTTCACCCGGGCGGCCGCGCGGTTAAACCGCACCCAGTCAGCTGTCAGCATGCAGCTTCGGCGCCTGGAGCAGAACCTGGGAAGAACCCTGATCACCCGCAACAGGGCAGGGGCCGGGCTGACTGACACCGGCCGGGTGCGGGCTGCATCATGAAGATCCCCTGCCCCTGGCGCTGTTTCCCGACGGCGTGTGCGTATTCCGGCAATCGGCCCTGGAGGCCCTGAAAAGCTGCGGCCGCGGATGGAGCCTGGTATGCACGAGCCGGGGGCTTGCCGGAATCCGGGCCGTGGTGGCTTCAGCCATGGCCGTGACAGTGGTAACGGAAAACACGCTTTCTGCAAGCATGCAGATCATTGCATCTGATCAGGGACTGCCGGATCTGCCGCAGGTGGATATCTGCCTGCACATATCGTCGAGCCCGGCCAATGAAGCTGTATCGGTATTTGCCGATTATATTCGCCGGAGTCTGAAAAATTGCTGATAAAAGGAGGTTGTTTTGCTGCGTTTGTCACCTTGTAAGTATATTGTTGCTGTCCTGGTTTTTGCCGGATTCTTTGCATTGTCAGCAGCAGCCGTGCCGGCACAGCAGGGCTCTGAAGCTCAGGCTTCTCAACAGGCAGCCGATCCGGCAGACATTGGCGGCCGCCTGACAGCATTTGTCTCAGAGCAGATGGCAGAGGCCGCAGAGCAGTTGTCCGGCGCTGCCCGGGGACTTGCTGAGATTCCCGGTCTGGCAAAGGACTTGCTTGTCATGGCGCAGGATCCTGAAAATCTTTTTGCCTGTGCTGCGGCCGGCCTGAAGATTGTGCTGTCGCTTTTTGCCGGCTTTATTGCGGCATGGGTGCTGAGACGGCTTTTGATGCGTGCCCGCCTTGCCCTCGGGGACCGGGAGGGTGACAGGGACTGGGTCAGGATATTGCTGGCCCTGGGCCGCACACTGATGGACATGCTGCCGATTGCCGGATTTGTCATTGCTGCATACGCGGTTGTGCCCTTCACGGATCCCGGGCCTGAAATCCGTCTGATGGCCGTCAGTCTGGTTGCCGCAGTGGCAGTCTCGCGTTTTGTGCTTGTTGTTGCCCGCCTGATCTGTCTTCCTGAAGGCTCGGGCCGGGCTTTTTTGTTCGCAGACCGGGAAGCCGGGCGCTATTGCTACATCTGGATAAGGCGTATGACCATTCTATGGGTCTACGGGTATTTCATCCTGGAGGCCGCCCTGCTCACCGGGATGCCCGGGGCCCTGCATTCCTTTTTGATCAAGTTTCTGGGCTTTGCCGTAATGGTTCTGCTGGTGTCGGTTATCCTGCAGAACAAACAGGAAGTCGCCGCCTGGATCGGCCGGCCGAGAGGCGCACCCGGGCAAAAGAAAGCTACGGCGGCCCGGCCCTTTGCAGGACGGGCTTTTCTGCGCCGCCTGGCAGACGCCTGGCACATCATTGCTATACTTGTGGTTGCGGGATTTTATATAACCTGGGCTCTTGAAATCCCGGGCGGAAACCGTTTTTTACTGGCCGGCTTCCTAAAAACCCTTGTGGTGATATTTCTGGCAGCAATGTTTGTGCGATTGCTCCGGCATGGCATAGCCAGACTGTTTTGCATCAGCGACAGCCTGAAACAGGATTATCCCGGGCTTGAGCAAAGGGCAAACCGTTACCAGCCTTTTGTTCTTGGGGCTCTTTCCGGAGTGATTTATCTGATAGCCGCCTTTGCGGTCTTAGAGGCATGGGGCCTTGGCACCCTTGGCTTTCTTTTCTCCCCCATGGGCGGGGCCTTTGCCGCGGAACTGGGCGTGCTTTTGCTGATCATTGCAGGTGCTGTGGTCCTCTGGGAGTTTGTTTATCTTCGCATAGAACGTTCCCTTTCCAGGGAGGACGGGGATGCCGTGGCAAACCGGCGAAAATTCACGCTTCTGCCCCTGCTGAAAAACGTGGTTCTCATAATCTTAATTGTAATCACCGCAATGCTGGTACTCTCACGGCTCGGGATCAATATCGGACCGCTTCTGGCAGGGGCCGGTGTCCTCGGTCTGGCTGTGGGTTTTGGTGCCCAGACCCTGGTTCGCGACATGATCACAGGCGCTTTTATATTGCTCGAAGACGCACTGGCAGTCGGCGACTGGGTGGAGGCCGGCGGGCACAGCGGCACGGTTGAGCGTCTTACGGTCCGCACCGTGACCTTGCGCGATCTGGGCGGAACCGTGCACCTGATTCCTTTCAGCGAGGTGACCACCGTAACCAATTACAACCGGGATTACGCATATGCGTTAATAGATGCCGGTGTGGCCTATCGGGAGCGGTACGGGGACGTGGTGCAGGCGCTGCAGGATACGGCGGCCGAGCTCAAAAGCGATGAAACCTGGCGCCAGCATATAACCGGGGAGCTGGAGGTTTTCGGGATGAACAACCTGGGGGACTCGGCCGTTGAAATCCGGGTGCGTCTAAAGACCCGTCCCATGCAGCAATTTGCCGTAAAGCGTGCCTTTCTGGAGCGAATGAAGCGTATCTTTGATGAAAGGGGTATTGAAATTCCGTTTCCCCACAGGACAATCTGGTTCGGAGTCGAAAAAGACGGCACAGCCCCGCCCATGCGGCTGGCCATGGATAAGACCGGATCTTTATCATCCGCACCCGGCCCGGAATCGGAACCAGAGCCTGAACTCACTCCGCAGATACAGGTTGCCTCTGAAAAGCAGGCTTCCGAGGGGGTCGTCGAGGAGGCTGAAGCCGATGATCACGATGATCCGAAAAAGTAACCGGATTTCGTTGGACAAAGATGCAGTTGGTTTTATGTTTGATACAGGGCAGTATTTGCGTCCTTGCACGCGGGGCTGCCGGCATCGGCCGGTGGCTGGTGCTGACCGGGCTTTAAACCTGAAAAGAGGGCGGTTATGTATCATTCGCATTTTGGATTTAATGTCAAACCCTTTCAGATTAATGCCGATCCGGCGTTTTTATGGCTGGGCGAGCAGCATACGGAGGCGCTTTCGTTTCTCAGGTACGGGGTTCTGGAAAACAGGGGTTTTTTACTTCTGACCGGCGATGTGGGCACCGGCAAGACAACGCTTTTAAATGCACTTCTGCAGAATCTGGACGACTCCAATGTCCTGGTGGCCCGGATACCCGACCCCAGGCTTGATTTGATAGATTTTATCAATATCCTGGCCGACAGGCTGGGCATGAACGAGTCATTTGCCTCCAGGGGCCCCTTTCTTATCAGTTTTGAGAAGTTTCTCAATCGTCAGCATTATATGGGCAGAAATGTATTGCTGATCATCGACGAGGCCCAGCGGCTCACCTATGAACTGCTTGAAGAGGTTCGCGCGCTGTCCAACCTTGAAAAACCCAATGCCAAACTCTTTAATGTTTTTTTCGTGGGACAGGGCGAGTTCAACGACATGCTCCTTGATCACAGGAGCCGGGCCCTGCGGCAGCGAATCACCCTCAGTTATCATCTGGAGCCTTTAAACAGAAAGGAAATCGGCGAATATATCCGGCACCGTCAGAAGGTGGCAGGCGGAAAAAAGGATCTGTTTTCCGCAAAGGCGGTTGACCGCATATATGAATTTTCAGCCGGGTTTCCCCGCCTGATCAACATCATATGTGATCACGCACTTCTAAGCGCCTATGCCGCGGACAAAAAAAACATCTCAGAGCAAATCGTCTCTGAGTGTGCCCGTGACCTGGAGCTGCGGGCCTTTATTCGGCCCGCGGCCCGCACCGCTGAGCACGCGCCCCGGCCGGCTGCTCAAAGCCAGCCTGCGCCGGTCCGGGCGGCGCGGCCATCCAGGCGTAAAAAAGCCGCGCTGGCCGCTTTTTTCATCCCGCTTTTTTTTCTGGTCTGTGGCTATTTGTTTTATCAGTGGATTCCTGAATCCAAAGGCAGCTTTGATTCGGTTGCTGAAAAAGAAAAAACAGCCGGGCAAACACAACAGCTTGCAGAAACCCGCAAATCTGTGCCGGAAAGCACTTTCAAACCGGTTTCAGACAATACCCCCGCCGCTCCGTCGGCTGCAAACACCCAGGAAACCAAATCAGAACCGGCCCCGCCGGAGCAAAGGCGTCAGCCTGATAACAGGCAGGATGTGGATGCGGCACAAAACGGCGCTTTACCCGGGCCCTCCGGTGACACCGGCGGGGGGCAGGACGTTTTGTCTGAACCCGGGGCAGAGCAGACCGGGGAAACCAATGCAGCCCTGTATGCCGATAAAACATTCGCCGTGAATTTTCCAAATGGTGCTTACGCCCTGGACAGCGACTCAGTTGAAACCCTGGACCGGGTAAAGCGCCTGCTGAGACAACACCCCGGACTCCGGGCGGAGATCACCGGATATACCGATTCGTTCGGAGATGATCAGTACAACATTCATCTCTCCAGAATCAGGGCCAACATCGTCAAGAGCTATCTCATCGGAAACGGCGTTGATTCCGGAAAGATCGACTCAAGGGGCCTTGGCTCGCAGAATCCGGCTGCCTCCAATGAAACCGAGCAGGGCAGGGCGAAAAACAGGCGCGTGGAAATCGTGTTTGATTACTCGCCCCCCTGATTGAATCCTTACATCCCGGCCGGATTATACGCCCAGCTTTTTGCACAGTGTTTCAAAATCCGGTGCCTCGATATCAAAATCGATCTGCTCGGGCTGGCCGAATCCCTCGGTCATGTTGTCTTTCTCCGGCACCTTCACATAACCCGTATGCATTCCGGCCTGCCGGGCGGCGGCCAGATCGCCTTCATGGGCGGCCACCATCATGGATTCTTCCGGCTTGAGGCCCAGCAGGCCTGTGGCCCTGATGTAGGCCTGTAAGGAGGGCTTGTAATAGCCCAGGAACTCGCAGGACAGAATGCCGTCCCACTGGACGCCGGCTGTCTTGGCGCTGTTGACAATGCTTTCCCAGCTCAAAATTGTGAGCACCACCACCGTATACCCGGTGCGCAGGCGATCGATGGCCTCGGGGGCGCCGTTAAAGGGTTTGAGGCGATGCCAGGTGGATCGTATCAAAGAGACCGGATCGAGGCGGGTGAGCAGCGGGTATTTGGCTTTCATGTTTTCAAGGGCCCGAAGATGCATGTCATCGGAATTCATCCAGGGCAGGTTGCCCTGTCTGACCTGGGTGTGGACCTTAAACATTTCATTGCGCCAGTCAACGGCAAAGGCCTCGCTGTCGATGGTCTCGCCGTGCTGCTTTGCCAGTTTTTCGATATTTTCCCGTGCGGTGTTTTTCCAGTCAAATACCGTTCCTCCCACATCAAAAAACAATCCCCTGATCGTATTCATACTCCCTCCCCGGTTTTGGATTTGCCATTTGGTTTTTCATGATAATATCATTTTACAGAGTTTCAAACAGATTATAACCGCCTTTGCAATAGACCGGCCGTTCACGCGGCTGAAACAGCCAGTGCAGGAGAAGACATATGACAAGTTTTCAATCCGTCCCGCGCAAAACAGGGTGATTGCGCTGTCGGCTTTGGGTTTGACAAATACCTGTTGCCCGTCTACATAAATACAGTATCCTAAAGTTTGATGGCGCCGTAAAAAGTCCAATATCTGCGTTACGCGCAATTTCTCAGAATTTCACGTACGGATAAGTACGCTGCATTCTTCGAAATTGCGCAAGCCTTGATCTTGAACTTTTTACGGCACCATCTGAAATCAGACTTCCAAGGAAGTCCAAGGGCGGGGTCTGCTTTTGAAGCGACATTGAGCGTTTTTGCGTGAAAATTTCAAACTGTTTGAGGAAAGCAGGGCGGGTTTGTAAATTTTAAGCAAAGGCATTTGATGAATCCGCAAAAACG
>JAIPES010000026.1 GCA_021737045.1 Desulfobacteraceae bacterium
CAATCAGATCCCGGTAAAAATACAGGGTCAGCGCCAGGGTCACCGCACCCAGGGCGAGCATCCACCAGATATCCGAGGCAGGCACGGCAAGGATGCTGCCAAACAGGTAGCTCATGAGATCCACGTTGTAGCCCGGGGTCAGATCCACCAGGATCACGCCCAGAGCCATGCCAACGGCCCAGAGCACGCCGATGAAGGTATCAGAGCGGTGAGGGACCTTGAGGGTGACTGCAGTCATGATCAGGGCTGCGGCCAGGGAAAAGCCCATGGTGCCGTAAATATAAGGGATTCCGAAAAACAGGGCCGCGCCGATGCCTCCGTATGCGGCATGGGCAATGCCGCCGGTTAAAAACACCATCCGATTGACCACCACAAAAGTGCCGATGATCCCGCATATAAGGGAGGCAAAAAGCCCGGCATACAGGGCATTTCGCATGAATTCAAACTGCAGGGCCTCGATCATGGGCCTTCCTCGTGGGTTTTCAGGATCCGGTGGGGCTGGCCGTGGGCGATGAGTTCCACCGGGCATTGGTACCCCATGTCAAGCATCTCATTTGTGATTTCGTTTTCGTCGTGGTAGTAAACCTGCTGGTTGACGCAGGCAACAGCGGTTACGTAAGAAGACATGACCATCAGGTCATGGCTGACCACGATAATGGTTTTGGTGCGGTTTAAATCCCGCAAAAGGGCGTAGAGTTCGGTGCGGCCGGCTGTATCCACGCTCGCGGTGGGCTCGTCAAGAATCAGGATGTCCGGATCCGTGGTCAGGGCCCGTGCGATAAAAACCCGCTCCCGCTGGCCGCCGGAGAGATCATCGATTCTGCGCTCCTTGTATTGGGACACGCCCAGCAGTTCGAGAAAATGGCAGGCCGCCTCGTAATCCTGTTTCCGGATGCGCACGCCTTTGTGCCGCCGAAGCCGGCCCATCAGGACAACGTCTAAAACCGATATGGGAAATGATCGGTTGATGGACACGTCCTGGGGAACGTAACCGAAGCAGTGGGATACTTTTTTGGGCGGTTTGCCCAAAATCCGGATGTGGCCGGCATCCGGCTTCAAAAGGCCCAGCATCAGCTTGACCAGGGTGGACTTGCCGCCGCCGTTGGGCCCGATAATGGCCAGAAATTCCTTTTGTGTCACGGTGAACGAGGCGTTTTGGACCACGGGGACGCCGTCATAGGAAAAACTGACATTGCTGAGTTCAATAACGGGAGCATCCATGGTTATCTGGCTGCCTCCATGACTTTGCCGGCCACCTCAACGAGGTTTTCCCGCCAGTTTTCCGCCAGTGGATCTGCAGACACCACGTTGCCGTCAATGGCCCTGGCAATGGTTTGGGCGGATTTTGAAGACACCTGGGGCTGGATTAAGACCGTTTGAATGCCTTTTTCCCGGGCAAGGGTGATCAGCCGCTGCAGGTCCGTGGCCCTGGGTGTTTTGCCCGATATTTCCACCGGGATCTGTTTTAAGCCGTAGGCGTCTGCAAAATAGCCCCAGGAGGGATGAAACACCAGAAATTCCCGGTTTTGCCGTCCTTGTGCAAACATCCGCCGGAGCCTTGTGTCAAGTTGCGCCAGTTCAGAAATGAATTTTTGGCCATTGGCTTCATAGGTATCTGCATTGTCCGGGTCCGCCTGGCTCAGGGCGGTCAGGATGTGTCTGGCCTGGATCATCACCAGGGGCGGGGACAGCCATATATGGGGATCCAAATTGCCATGGCCATGACCGTGATCCGCTTCCGTGCTGCCGTTTCTGTCAATGGGCTGCTTTTGGATCCAGCCGTCTGTGTGCACGATTTTCAGATCCGGATTTGCGGCCCGGATTTTTTCCAGCCAAGCGTCTTCAAAGGGCACGCCTGCGGCAAAATACAGGTCTGCTTTGGAAAGCGCGGCCATCTGCCGGGGTGAGGGCTCATATACGGCCGGGTGTGCTCCCGGGGCCACCATCACTTCCACATCCACGGCGTCGCCGCCGATGCGTTCCACAAAATATTTCTGGGGTTGAATGCTGACAAAGGCTGACAGGCCCCCCGCAGCCGGCAAAGCCGTTGTCAGCAGCAAAACCAGTGCAAAAAACGCTGCTGTAGCGGGGACTGGAAAACGGGTTTTTGCTGAGGGTCTCATCAAAGTTTTTCCTTTTGCGGGTTGCCGATGTTGATAAGCCTGTAAAAAGTCTTTTTTACAGGCAGTGTTAAGTTTTAAGTGATTAAGTGTTAAGTAAAATCAAGAAGTTATTTCTTTGTTGGTTGGCAGTTATATCCGTTTTAAGACTTTTTACGGTGCCATCAATGTTTTTTGAAATTATGCACCTGAGGGGCCAATTGTCAAGCATGGCGGCCCGGATCGTCTCTAAACAGGGAGTAAACCTGCACCGGGGCTTCAATGCCTTTGAGTTCGACTTTGCCCCGGTCGTAGACGGGCCAGAGGTTTTCGATCATGCTCCGGGTGCGCCCGCCAAACAGGATGTCGCCGCCCTTGGCGTATTCGGCCAGGCGGGCGGCCAGGTTGGTGACCGTGCCCGAGGCCGTATAAGTCATGCGCGTGTCCAGAGCCCCTTTCATGCGGGTCATGCCCACGAGGGCCTCGCCGGTGTTAATGCCCATGTTGACGTTGATCGGGCCGCTGGCGAGATTTAGTTCCCGGTTGACCTCGTGGTTGCGTTCCCTGATGTCTATGGCTGCCTTGATCGCGTTTACGGCATTGACCCGGGGATCGTCATCCTTGAAAAGGATCATGAGCCCGTCGCCTGCGGTCTCATTGATCTCGCCGTGGGATCGGTGGATGGGATCCACGAAGCTGGAAAATATCTTTTCCACCAGTGCGTTGACTTCGTCTTCGGGCCGATCGATGGAGAGCTTGGTATATCCTTCCAGGTCCAGAAACAGGATGCTCACATCCCGTTTTTCTTTTTCCCGCTCCAGCATTTGCGGGTCATTTTCAACGATTCTGCGAACCGACTGGGGCACAAACGGCGACATGTGAGCAAGCATCTGGTTGATGCGGATTTTTTCCTGGGTCATGGCCCAGTGCTTTTTTGCGCTGATAAGCAAATGGCCCACGGTTTCGGCAAAATCCTGGAGAAGGAAAAATTCCCTGCTTGAAAAACGGGTTTCGGGCATGGCCACCACGCTGACAACCGCCAGCAGTTGATTTCCCTCAAACACGGGCACTGCGGCTTCCGGGCCGATGGGTACCGAGGTGCCGTCATGGCGGAGCACGGGCTGGCTGCCGGTTACCACCACGGCTTTTTTCCGGGCAATGGCCTGCTGGATGGCCGGCCGGTGGCGTTTGCATTTCAGGCAGTTGACCGGCTTGTCATACAGGGCGCACTCCAGGGGGCGGGTGTATTTGCCGGCCTCGGGATCCAGCAGCAGAATGCAGGCCTCCATGGACCCGGAGATGATTTCCCGCAATTCAGAACGCATCTTTTCAAGGATTTCGTTTGCCTCCATAAACGGCGCGACTTTTTGCGCAAGCCGGCGCTGGGCCTCGAAACGCTCCTTGTAATATTTTTCCATCCCTTAGGGCCTTTTTTGGATTGCAGCGGCGCACCAGCCGTTTTCCTCCAGGGTGCGCAGCAGGTCAAAGCACGAAGAATCATATGTTTTTAAAAGCTCCGGCTGTTCGCGGGGCCGGAAACCAGAAAAAATCATCACTGCCCCGGTCGCTGAAATTTCCGTGACTGCCTTGTGCATCCGGACAAGGGTGGGGTAGCGGAGGTTGGCCAAAACCAGATGAAAGGGCGGCAGTCCCGGGCTGTTTTTTTCAAGCGCTGTGATGCTGTCAAAAATCTCCATCCGGTCGGTCAGGCCGTTTAAGGCGGCGTTTCCGGCGGCCTCGGCCCGGGCGCAGGGGTCAATATCGGTGCCTGCGGCCCGTGCCGCGCCCATGAGGCAGGCTGCGGCTGCCAGCACCCCGGAACCGGTGCCGATATCCAGTACCCGGCAGTTTTGCGCCGGTTTGGGTAAAATATGATCATGAAACGTCCAGGCCGCAAGTCTTAAGGCCATGCGCGTGGTGGGGTGATCGCCGGCGCCGAATGCCGCCCCGGCCTCGATGCGCACCACAATCTGTTTTGGCCGGGGGGTGACCACTGCGTCCGGCGGCGCCAGAATCACGCCGCCGCCGGTTTCAACAGGGCGCTTATAAGAAATTTCCACAAACGTGTGGCCCAGAAACTGGGTATAGGTCAGCCGGTTTTCGGCCATCAAGGCTTTTACAGCCCGGCGCGCCGCTTTTCTGGAAACCTTTTGCCTGGCGCAGACTTCCCGTTCAAGGTCCATGGGGGTGTATTTGCTGCCGGCGCGGCCCACCATGTCCAGGATGTTTTGCCTGATGATGTCTTCATCGGCCCGGGGGGGTGTCATGTGCGTGAAATCTCTTTTAACAGGTCCCGGATCATGGCTGAAAATTCCCGCACCGCCTGTTGTCCCGCGGCTGTGCCCTTTTGCCGGATTTCCTTGAAAAACCGCTGGCTGATTTTTTTTTGCTCCCGGCTCCATTTGGCGCTTAAAAAATTTGATACCCCGGCATCCGCATCATTACCCGTCTCCGGCCGTTCGCGCCGGCTGTGGGCCCAGTTGATTACGTGCCAGAAATAAATCAGGCTCCGGTCAATGATCACGTAAAGCAGCTGATCGTTTTTCACAGGACCGGCCTGGATCCGTATGCCGCCCAATGCCTGGCCCTTGATTTTGGCCCGGGAGATTTTCCGGGTTCCCCATGCCGCTGATCCCGCCCCCAGGGCTCCGCCCAGGGCGGTAAACACCCCAAAGGTCAGTCCGGCCAGGGCCAGATCCGCCTTGGCGCCGAGGCCCGCACCGATGCCGGCTCCCGCCCAGGCCATCTGATTGCGGGTCAGGCCCAGGGCCTTTAATGTTTTTTCGGAAAACAGGTCCTGGCCGGCCAGGGACTGGGCGGGCAGGTCATAGGAGAAAATGTTGTGCTTGAATCTTTTTTTGATCCGGTGATGGGCTTTTTTTTCCATATCCGCCACCTGCTGCCGGTATTGGACAACCAATTGTTTTTCAGCCGCTTCTGTGGCAGAAGCATCATGCACGGTTTTTTTTGCACGGTACTGGAGTACCGATGCCAGCAGTTCCGTGATAATGGCCGCGGTTTGCTCCAGGCGCACATGCCAGTCGGTTTCAAAGGCTTCAGTGACGCGCTGCAGGGCCTCATCCCAGTCCGGATCAATGGCTTTGAGGCTTTTGAGCAAATCCATGCGCTCGGCAAAGCTTGCCCGCTGGGCGTCAAAGATGCGAATGATGTTAAAGTGCATGCGCGCAGCGGTTTTCCACTCCTCGATGTAGTCGCCGTGCTCCCGGTCCTTGGTGTTGATGACGGCCATGCGGGGGGCGCCGGTCAATCGCAGGATATCCATTTCCAGCCGGTCGGCCGTGCGCACCGGGCGGGTGCCGTCGACTACGAAGATCACCCCGGCGCCCGCGGCCAGCGGGGTGAGCAGCCGGCACTCATGGGCAAATTCAGCATTGGTTTCATGGGCCCGGATAAAGTCGTCAAGCCAGGGCTTTTCCGGATCCGCGTTTTGGGTGATCCATTTGTGCGTGGCCCTGGGGTTTTGAAATCCCGGAGTGTCGACAAACCGGATGACTTCCGCATCATCGATGAAAACCGGATAATCCCGGCATTGGCGGGTTTCGCCCGGGGTGGGGCTCACGGGCACGGCGTCGTTTTCCGCAAGGGTGGCCACCACCGAGGACTTGCCCTCGTTGGGGTGGCCCAGTACGGCAAAAACCGGGATGTCTGAGCGTATGGTCAATTTAGCCTCCCAGAATTTCCACCCGGATATACGGATCAGCCAGGCCGTTGACCGCCTGCTGCCAGGTGGCCTGTTCGGTTTTGGCCGGCACGCCGGGCAGGGCGCCTGTTTTGTCCGGCTTTCCAATCAAAAAAAGAATCAGGGATGCGGTCGGGCCGGCGGCATTGCGGATGCGGCGTATCCAGGTCAGGTTTTCCCGGATGGGCGGCTGCCAGGCCTCGATGACCACGGCCACGCGTACCTGATTTATGCCCGCGTTTTCAAGAGCCCTGGCCAGCTGTTGAGCATCCTGGTCCGGATCACCGGTGGCGGATATGCCGGCAGTGGTTTCCAGTCCTGTCTGGCGGCGGATTTTTTCAGCCACGGCGGAGATGTCCATTCCAGCTTCTTCAGGCACCATGAGCACAACAGAGCGCCCCGGGCCCGGCGGGGGGTTATGGGTGTGCTGCGGTGTTTCCGGGCCGGTTCCGGGTTTATTCCGGCCGCCAGGCTCTTGCGGTTCTGTCTGCGGGCTGCGGGTTTCCACGTTCGGGGCGGTCATCTGAAGCCAGAGCCGGTCGCATGGCCCGTGGGTAAAATTGAGCCGGTCCAGCTGCCTGCGCTGCTGCCATCCTCCAAGGACCAGAAGCACAACCCTTGGGATCAGGCCGTAAAACAAAACGCTGAAACACAAAAACGGCCACCAGGAGGCCAGGTCACCAGAGGCCAGGCCATAGATGCCTTCTTTTAACACCATTTTGCTGCCGGCAATCTGGGCTGCTGTGGGGTGTGCAACAGGCGGCTCCAGAAACCACGCCCAGGGGGCGGCCAGAAATTCCACAATGGCATAGACCGTCTGAGGATCGGGCCGGAGAGTGGACTGCCATCCAAATGCCACATCCGTTAATGTGATGCGCATGAGCATGGCGGCCAGCACCCCGAGATTAAAGGAGATGCCCGCCAGCTGGGCCGCACTGAACACCGGCCAGAAGAAAATGTTTCCGTACACGGTTCGGCTTCGGCCCACCATGCCGACAACCTCCTGGAACCGGTTTTGCTGCTGCACAGACAGGCGCGGGGCGATCCAGCCCATGAGCCGCAGCGCCAGACGCCGGAGCAAAGCGCTGATGAGAAAATACAGGCCGTTTTTGCCAAAAGACGGCCGGATGCGCGATAGCACGGATGCGGCCGCCAGCAATGCCAAAAGCAGGATCTGGGGGAAAAGCAGCACCCACAGGCAGGTAAACACGTTGACCGGGGTGGTGCCGCCGTAGGAAAGAAGAGATCCGGCCAGTGCAGCGCCGGCAAAAAAAGCGGCAAAAAAAATGATCCATCCGGCCATGCGCATGGCCTGGGCATAGACCCGGCCCGGCAGAATCTCCTGGTTGTCATCATCGGTCCGGCTTTGTCTCCGGGTCTGGAGCCAGTGTTTGAGCACGGACCTGCGGTTTGCGGTTTGCGGATGCCGGCCGACATATTCCAGGTAAATTCTGCGGTCCATGGCTGCATCCCGGCCGTTGTCCGCATCAGCGCGCAGCCTGAGCAGATATTCCAGGTCCAGGAGATCATGAATTTGCCACAAGGCGGGCATGGTTCCCAATGAAGTTTTAAGTGTTAAGTTTTAAGTGTTAAGTAAAACAGCGGTTTATTTTTTTGAACCTTGAACCTTGAACCTTGAACCTTGAACTTTGAACCTTGAACCTTGAACCTTGAACCTTGAACTTTGAACTTTGAACTTTGAACTTTGAACCTTGAACCTTGAACCTTGAACCTTGAACCTTGAACTTTGAACCTTGAACCTTGAACCTTGAACCTTGTGCCTTGAACCTTGAACGAAGTTAGAAGCGATTTATCAAGGTTTAAGGGTTCCGGCCTGAGTTTAAGGGTTCCGGCCTGACAGTCAATGTAGCACAAACCCGGCAATGGTGCAACGCAGGGATCACGCAAGATAAAAAGGCCTTGTTTGTAAGGGTGAAAACTGTTTTGAATCCGGCATTGTGTTTTATCAAACGCTGTATTATAATAAGTAAGTTAATCTGATAAAGGAGCTGTTATCCATTGGGTTCTGCAAATAGTGCATCCGCCTGTGATGCTGTAAAATCGTTAAATCCACATCGTGTTCATTTTGCCCGGCCGGATCTTGATCGTCTCAGGAATAGTGCCACGGTGGTGGACATGCATTTTCACAGCCGGTATTCAGACGGTTTCAATGATATTGAAGCCATTGCCGGACGGGTCCGAAAGATGGGCATCGGCATTGCCGTCACAGACCACAACGCCATTGGCGGTGCTTTGGAAATGGCCCGCCACAGGGATATTTTCAGCATCCCGGGCATCGAGGTCACCTCCCGGGAAGGGGCCCATCTGCTGGTTTATTTTTATGAGATCCATGACCTGGTGCGGTTTTATGAAAAGGATCTGCGGCCCTTTCTGGGAAAAGAGGTCATGTCCTCGTGCGCCCTGTCAATGGAATCGCTGATTGCCTGCGCCCGCCAGTACAAGTGCGTGATTGTGTTTCCCCATCCGTTTTCGGCTGCTTACGTGGGGGTTTGCAACCCCATGTTTTCCAGCATTCGCCAGCAGTACCTGCTGGCTTCCGCAGACGGCATCGAGGCCATTAATGCCGGCAACCTGCACAAGTGGAACATGGACAGCACATTGCTGGGATTCAACCTGGATGCCGGGCTGACCGGGGGCAGCGACGGCCATAACCTGTTTCAGTTCGGCCGGGCCGTGACCTGTGCGGCGTGTACAAAGGACCGGGCCGCGTTTCTCGACGCAGTGCTGGACCGGGCCACCCGGGTGGTGGGCAAGGAAATCAATATCCTGCGCAAGGTCACCTCCAACGGCATGAAGCTGCGCAGCAACTTCCGCAATTCATCCGAACTGTTCGGCAAAAACATCCGCTACGGATATGCCCTGATCCACAGCCGTTCCAGGAAGGTGCGCGATCGGATGCGCAGGCATGGCAAATCCGCTTACAGGTAAGGGGAAAACAGCCACATCAGGGCATCGCGGGTTTTGGCGGGAAAGGAGCGGTTGTTGATATCCGCCAGATAAATCTGCCGGGAGCCCTGGATTTTTTCTTCCACATAGCCGGCAATGTCTTCCACCATGTTTGCGTCAAAAATCTCCACGTTGAGTTCAAAATTCAACTTCAGGCTCCGCGGATCCATGTTGGCCGATCCGATCTGGGCGTAATGGGCGTCTGCCACGAAAAGCTTTGAATGCACAAACGGCGGGGGCTGAAAATAGATATTGGCGCCCCAGAACAAAAGCTCATAGAGCATGTTGTTGCTGGCCCACTGGATAAACGGCAGGTTGTTGACAGAGGGCAGCACAATGTCCACCCGGGTGCCGCGCAGCACGGTGGTCTGGATGGCCGAGATCATCTCCACGGACGGCAGGAAATAGGGGGTCATGATCATAACGTGCTTTCTGGCCGTGGCCACCGCCCCCACCAGGATGGCGGAAAGCTTGTCCACCGGTTCGCTGGGCCCGTCGGCAATGGCGCGGCACACGGCCCTTCCCCTTGAGACCGTGGGCGTTGCAGTGGGCTCCAGTGCCTGGCCCGTGCAAAACGACCAGTCCTCGATAAAGCTTTGTTCAAGCTGGCGTACAACCGGGCCGGTGAGCCGGAAATGGGTATCGACCACCCGTTTGCTGTTGTCTTTGACTTCTGCCATGTGCCTGTCACCGATGTTCATGCCGCCTGTAAATCCCACGTCCCCGTCGACCACCAGGGTTTTTCTGTGGGTGCTTAAGTTAATATGCAGCATGGGAAGGGGAATAAGGCGCGGGGGCAGAAACCGGGTGCAGGCAATGCCGGCTTTTTCCAGCAAGACACTTGCCCGGGGCCGGGAATAAAGCTCGCCGAATCCATCCACAATCACGCGCACCTCAATGCCTCTGGCCGCGGCCGCGGCCAGGGCCCCGATCATCTGCCTGCCCGCCGAATCCGTGTCAAAAATATAGGTGCATAGAAAAATTCGATGCTCGGCGTTTTCTATGGCCTGGATCATGGCCGGATAGGCCTGCTCGCCGTTGTGGAGCAGATCGATGCGGTTGCCGCCCACAAGGGGCGCACGGGCAACATTGTCGGAGATCCGGGCGATATCAGATACCGCCCGGGAAACCTCCAGGTCTGCAGGCAGATGCTTTGCGGTTTCAAGGGAATCGCCGCCGCCGGCCTCCACCCGGTGCGGCGGGCGTTTGATCTCCAGTCTTCTGGCCCGGTTTCGAACCCGGTTGATGCCGAAAAGGAAATAAACCAGGGGGCCCACAAAGGGAAATGTCAGGCAGACCGCCACCCAGACCAGGGCTGACTGGGGGGTGCGCTTGAAAAACAGGGCATGACCGGCAGACAGCAAAGAAAGGGGGATGTTTAAACCAACAATGATCCAGTTAAAAACAGACATTGATTCTTATTCGGCTTCGAGTGCCGGGACAATGGGGTCCCGCAGGATTTGCTCCATGGCGGTTTTCGCGCTCTGGGCGGCTTCCGGAAACACATTTTTTAAATTGCGGATATGGCGCAGGTTGTCTGCGGTGCGCATGATCAGCATGGCCAGATCGCCTTCGGCGCTGTCCCACAGGGCAAGCACCGATTCCCAGTCCCGGCCCGCGGTCCAGTGATAAACGGTCATGGCCGGGCGCATGAATAAAAACGGCGCTGTAAAGCCTTTTGCGATCATTTCCTTTGCAAAGGGCCGCAGGCCCTCACGGATGCCCAGGTAGGCCTCTTCCAGGGCTTCGGGCACGTCCTTTGGATGAATGCTGTCCTCGTCGGTTTCCCGCTCATTGACAAACGCGGCCATGATGGCTGCCAGAAGCGCCGGGTCGGATTGGGGAAACAGGTTTTGGCGGAATCCCTCGGCCACCATCAGGGGATGGTCGATGCGCAGCTGGGAGGCCCAGATGCCGTCCTCGGTGAGCCGGTTGTCTTCTGCCACATAATCCTTCTGCTTTAAAAAATCAAGATGCCGGATAAATTCCGCCCACAAATGATCCATGTCCCGGATGCTGCCGGTCTGTTTTTTCTTTTTTTTGCGCCGGCTTTGGAACTGGAAATTGGCAAAGGACTTGTCCAGCAGTTCCCGCACCTGTTTGGGGGTGTGGGACAGAAGCAGGTTTAAGGTCATGGAGAAATTGATCTGGATCTGGCTGTCCACATCCGTGGGCTGGGCGTAAACAAGCCGACCAACGTAGCGCGTGTCCATGAATCGGCCCGGGATGACCACGGCAAAGCCGATGTTGTCCATGCCCCGGCGGCCCGCCCGGCCGGTCATCTGGTGAAATTCCGTGGGATTGAGGGAAACAAATTCCCGGCCGTTGAATCGGTCCGAGTTGAGAAAAGCGATGGTGCGGGCGGGAAAATTCACCCCTGCGGCCACCGTGGAGGTGGCAAACACCGCATCCAGGTAGCCTTCTGTCATCAAAGTTTCGATAACCAGCTTCCATGCCGGCAGCTGGCCGCTGTGATGGGCGGCCACCGCCTTGTGCACCAGATCGGGAACCTGCTTGTGATCGGCCAGGTGGGGGGCTTTTTCAATGAGTTCGGCCACCCGCTGTCTTCTGCCGGCTTTGCGCTCCGGGTCTTCGATCACCTTGTAATCAGCGCACAAAAGCAGGGCATTGTCGCAATCCGCCCGGGATTTCAGGAAAAAAATGGCCGGCAGGAGGTTGTATTTGCGAAACACGGCCAGCACATCGCCCATTTTTGGAAGGCTTGCGCCGAAACCGCCGCGCCTGGCATTGTTGGTGTTTTTTAAAAACTGGAGAACCTTCTTGTACAACCTGGCCCCGCCGCCTTTTTTGTCTTTTTTGTCCAGCAGGGGAAAAAGGGTGCCGGAAGGATGGAGAAAAAGCGGGAACAAGGGCACGGGGCGCTTTTTTTCCTCCACCACAAGGCACTTGCGGCCACGGATGGATTCCAGCCAGGCCGAGATCTGGCCGGCGTTTCCCACGGTTGCCGACAGCATCAGCAGCGGAATTCTCGCCGGCAGGTAGATCATGGTTTCCTCCCAGACCACCCCCCGGTTTTCGTCACCCAGAAAATGGGCCTCATCCAGGACCACAAGGTCCGTGCCCAGATCCTCGCCATGGTGCATGGCATCATAGAGCTGATTTCGCAGAATTTCCGTGGTGCCCACGATAATCGGGGCATCGGTGTTTTCCTTGCGGTCGCCCGTGAGAATGCCCAGGTTGTCTGCACCGAAGATTTCGGCAAATTCGCAGTACTTGGAGTTGGTCAGGGCCTTTAACGGCGATGCATACCAGGCCCGTCCGCCGGCATCAAATATTTTGCGGATGGCTTCCACGGCAATCCATGTCTTGCCGGAACCCGTGGGCGCGGTCACCAGACAATCGCCCTTGTTCATGGCTTCCAGCGCCTGGATCTGGAACGGGTCGGGTTTAAACGGCCGCTTTTCCGGCCGGCCGATTTCGGCAAACACCTTTTTGAGTTTGGCGTCAGAGCCGGCCTTCAACGGCTGGCGCTTTGACTTGGCCGGCCCGCGCCGTTTTTTCGGATAAGGGCGCTTTTCTGCCATCAGAGTTTTTCAATCATTTTGATGATTTCGGACTTGGCTGCAGAGTCTGCTTCATACGGGGACATGCCGCTTAGGTCAGCTTCGATCAGCGCGTCGTCAAAGGGCAGAAATCCCAGAAAGTCGAAATCCGGCAGGTGCTGCTCCAGAAACTGCCGGTCTTTTTCCCCCCGGATCTTGTTGCCCACCAGCGAAATCTTGTCCAGGCCGATTTCTCCGGCCAGCTGCTTGATGTGCATGGCCGTGTCAATGCTTCTGCGGCCCGGCTCCACCACCACGATCAGCCGGTCAACGGCCCGGGCCGTGGCCCGTCCCAAATGCTCGATTCCCGCTTCCATGTCCATGATGACGACTTCATCCCGGGCCAGCACAATATGGGTGATCAGGGCTTTGAGCAGGGTGCTTTCCGGGCAGATGCATCCGGCGCCGCCTTTTTTCACGCCGCCCAGGCGCATGAGCTTGATGTTGTCCAGCGTTGCTGAAAGCGCATCCGGAAGATCGTCCACCTTGGGATTCATTTTGAAAAACCCGCCAATGCTGCCGGGCTTGGCTTCAGTGCGCTCATAGACCAAATCCTTCATCTCCGAAATCGGCACGATCTCCTCTGCGCCTTCAATGCCCACGGCTGCCGCCAGGTTGGCATCCGGGTCGGCGTCAATGGCCAGGACCCGCCTGTTCTGCTCGCTCAATGCCCGGATCAACAGGGCTGAAAACGTGGTTTTGCCCACTCCGCCTTTTCCGCTTACCGCAATTTTCATATGGTTGTCCTTTTATGGCTATGAATTGATTTTTTAATTATAAATTGCGCTTCCATGCAATTTTTAATATCATTAAACGATTTTGCAAACAAGTCCAGTCTGAAGGCCCGGGCTGCAGGCATCTGCAGCCCGGGCCGAGACATGTTCATCCCAATTGAATTGAAATTTTCCTATGACATCTGAAAAAACGGCTTTGGATACACAAAAATCACCCAAAAAACCTGAAATTCTTTCCCCGGCGGGCAATCCGGAGTCATTTCTGGCGGCCCTGGCCGCGGGTGCGGATGCGGTTTACTGCGGGCTCAAGGATTTTAACGCGCGCATGGCCGCAGAAAACTTCACCATTGAGCAACTGGGAAGGCTCACCCGGCTGGCCCATGAGCACGACAAAAGGGTCTATGTGGCTCTCAATGCCCTGATCAAGCCAGACGAGCTGGCAGATGCGGGAAAGCTTGTCGATCAACTTTCCCGGCATGTCAGACCGGATGCGCTGATCATTCAGGATCCGGCCATGGTGGCCATTGCCGGGCAGACCGGATTTAAGGGCGAGCTTCATCTGTCCACCCTGGCCAATGTGACCTTTCCCGCGGCTCTGGATGTAGTGCGCGCCTTGCCCTCGGTCAGCCGTGTGGTGCTGCCCAGGGAGTTTTCCATCGACGAGATCAAGGCCGCTGCAGAAAACTGCCCTGATGAACTTTCCCTTGAGGTGTTTGTCCACGGCGCCCTTTGTTACGGGGTTTCGGGCCGGTGCTACTGGAGCAGCTTTCTGGGCGGCAAAAGCGGGCTGCGGGGCAGTTGCGTGCAGCCCTGCAGGCGGATTTACAACCAGGGCAAAAACCGCAGCCGGTTTTTCTCATGCCAGGACCTGTGGCTCGATGTGCTCACCAAGCTGCTGCTGGAAGTGCCCGCGGTATCCGGCCTGAAGATTGAGGGGCGCAAAAAGGGGCCCCATTACGTGTATTACACCACCGCCGCCTACAAGATGCTGCGCGATCACCCGGGCGACAGCGCTGCCCGCAAAACCGCCCTGTCGTTTCTGGACCAGGCCCTGGGGAGAAAACCCACCCATTACCGGTTTCTGCCCCAGCGGCCCTGGAATCCGGTTGACACTGATACCCAGACCGGTTCCGGCATGCTCATCGGCAAGGTCCAGGGGCCGAAAACCAAACCCTATATGGATCCCAGAGACGCCCTGCTGCCCGGCGATCTTTTGCGCATCGGCTATGAGGATCAGTCCTGGCACCGCACCCTTCGCATTGCCAGACACGTGCCCAAAAAGGGCCGGTTTTACTTAAACCTCACTGAAAAGGAACGGCCCGCCAATGATACGCCCGTGTTTCTCATTGACCGGCGCGAACCGGAACTGACGGCCGAAATCAAGCCCTTTGCCGACCGGCTCGAAACCCTGCCGGAAAAAAGCGTTTCCATGTCCCGGTTTAAAGTCCGACTGCCGGCCAAAACCCTGCACCGCCATCCTGTTGTGGAAATGCGGCTGCAGCGGAACCTGCCCGAAGAAATGCCCGCAAGCGACAATACCGGCATCTGGCTGAGCCCGGAGATGAAGCCGGGCAATCTGCCCCTTACCAACAGGATCTGGTGGTGGCTGCCGCCGGTGGTCTGGCCGGATGCCGAAGCCGGGCTCCGGGCAGCGGTGGCTGCGGCCGTGAACAAGGGATTTAAGCAGTTTGTGCTCAACTCGCCCTGGCAGATGGCTTTTTTTCCCCCCAAAAAGGGCCTGCGCATCTGGGCCGGACCGTTTTGCAACATTGCCAACGCGCTTGCCATGGAAACATTGGCTTCCATGGGCTTTTCCGGGGTGATTGTCAGCCCGGAACTGGGGAAAAACGACTACACCCACCTGCCGGCCAGGGCACCGCTGCCACTGGGTATTGTGATTTACGGCAACTGGCCCTTGTGCATCTCCCGGGTGAAGGCAGAATCCATGACCGAACAAAGCCTTTTTAAAAGCCCCAGGGGCGAGCACGCCTGGGTGGCGCGCATGGATGACAATTACTGGGTGTTTCCCGACTGGGCCGTGGATCTGACCGGTCATGGCCAGACCCTGGAGAATCTGGGCTACCGGGTTTTCGTGCACATGCACGAACCCCTGCCGGCCGGGGTGCATTTAAAAAAGCGGCCGGGCAAGTGGAACTGGAATCACGGCCTGAAATAGGCCGCGGCCAAATCTGCATCCGCCAGGCAGGGGCCTGATGCCGCGGGTTGGCTGCTATAGCAGATTTTCTCCCCGGAGCCTGTCGATAATGGCGCTGGTGGATTTGCTGCGGTTCATGGTGTAGAAATGCAGCCCGGCCGGGTTGTGTTTTAACAGATCCCGGCACTGGTCCACGGCAAAATCAATTCCTGCCTGCAGCACGGTTTCCTTGTCCTTGTCTGCCACTTCATCGAGTGTTTTCTGCAGCGCATCGGTGATGGTGGCCCCGCATACCCTGCACAGGATATTGGTGAGCTTGACGGTGTAGACCGGCATGATGCCGGGAATAATGGGGATGGTGACCCCGGCGGCCCGGCATTTGTCCACGTAATCGAAAAAAAACTGGTTGTCATAGCAATACTGGGCCACGACATACTCCGCACCCTGGTCCTGCTTGCGCTTGAGGTATCCAATATCCTTGTCCAGGCTTTCGCATTCCAGGTGTCCTTCCGGATATCCGGCACATCCCAGGGTGAAATCATAGCGGTTTTGGATAAAGCCGATCAGCTCCGAGGCATGGGCAAAGCTTTCCGGATGGGGGGTGAAATTTTCATCCTTTGGCTTGTCACCGCGGATCACAAAAATGGTTTCCACCCCAAGGGCCTTGTAGTTGTCCAGCACCTCCGTGATTTCATCCGGCCCCAGCCCGTATCCGGCAATATAGGCCACAGTGGGCAGCTGCTTGTCCCTGATGAGCTTTTTCACCGTCTGGTAGGAACCGTCGCGGTTGGAGCCGCCGGCCCCGAAGGTAACGCTCATGTAATCCGGATTTCGGTCTGCCAGGGTATCCACGATATTGTCGAATTTTTCAGCAGCCGCTTCATCCCTGGGCGGGAAAAATTCCATGGAAACAACCGGTGCCTTGCCTGCATAAAAATCTGTAACGCGCATGAGTCTGTCCTTTCCTTTTTAAGATAATGCTCAAAATTGATGTACACAAAACGTTACAGTATCCTTTATGGCATTATATATGTCAAGGATTTCCTGAAGCTGGCAGCAATTCCCGGTAAAAGCTTTGATGGCGCCATCTGAAGTCAGGCTTTTTACGGTGCCATCCGCTTTAAAATGGACATATCTGGTGTATTGAAGACAATTAGGGCTGTTTCGGGTCATGGCGGCAATAATGCTCATGGCGCAGAGCCGTTGCAGCGAGATGAGTTCCGGAACGGTTTCTTTGGATGACCGCCAGTCTTCCCGGGTGTGGATGAAAATCAAAAAGCTGATCCACAGGTTTTTGCATTGCCCAGCAACAAAGCACTCGTATGATGCCGGCATGGGTGACGGCCAAGGTCTGCTGCCGGCTGGCAAGGCTTGTTTCTGCAAATGGCACAACCCGCTGCAAGAGATCCTGAAAACTTTCACCACCGGGCGGACGAAAGCTATCCATGTTTTTACCTCTTTCCGCATAGGCTCCGGGATAGAATTTTTCAACCGTCTTGCGTGACAGGCCCTCCCATTCACCAAGGGCGATTTCCTTTAAATCCCCCCTGAGCTTGACCGGGCATTTCAGTTTTTCTGCAATAAGATTTGCGGTTTCCAGGCAGCGCTTCAAAGGTGAGGTGTAAATTTCAGTTACCTGCGTTCCAGCCAGGCAATCGGCCCACTGACGGGCTTGTTGCCGCCCGGTATCGGTTAAATCGACTTCGCGCTGGCCGGTGTAGCGCCAGAAGGCTTCGGGCTTCGTGTGGCCGTGACGCAGCAGCAAGAGGGTATGGTTTTCTTTCATAGAAGGCTTGTCATCCTGCAGTTGATGGATTTCTCGATGCGGTCGGATATCATTCTCGCCTGCCGCCATCTGCGCAGCACAGACTGACGGGCCTCTTCATTTCCAGCAAACCGGTCATATTTGGTCTGAAAACGTGTATCCAGGCGTACCGTCTTTGTTTCCTGGACCAGCTTGTCTGCCAGGTAAACCAGCTCTGCTTCATTGACGGCAGTGCCGGGAACCGGCTCGTAATCCGCGTGACAGGCAACGATTTCAGCCAACTGGTCTGAAAAACCCAGGGCCTTCAGACGCGAAGCCCCGGCGCGGCAATGGTCTGCCTGCCCCTTGGCAATGTCGTGCAGCAGGGCCGCAGCCACCACAAGCTGCGTATCAATGGTCGAAGCGCCACTTTCATTGACCGCCTCGGCCAGCTTTTTTGCCACTTGCGCCACAGAGCGGCTGTGCCGGACATTGTCCTTGTTGTCCCGGCATTCCCGGAGCAGAAGGATTTCGGCTTCATCCGGTGTCGGAATATCCCGGCGCTGCCAGAAATCCACTATTTTGATGTATTGCTCGGGTGTATCCATATCCTCCAGAATATGGCGATCCGGCACGGATACTACAGTTGTCCCGCATCGTTCCAGCACCCCCCGGAGTCCTTTTCCGCCGTCATAAGCGGCAATATCCCGGCGGAGGTTCTCCCGAAGCAGCGGCGGATGTCCGGTCCGGCCGGCAAATTTGGGCAGAAAAGCTTCGGTGTTTGGATTCCGGCTGAAACAATCCACCAGAATCTCCAGTGTGATCGGCCGGACAAGCGGAATATCAACAGGCAAAACAAAAAAGCCCGCGATATCGGCGGGCAGGGCCGCCAATCCGATCTGCACGGATGAAAACATGCCCCGGTCATAGTCCTGGTTGATAACCGGATGGGCCCCTGTTTTTTCAATGATTGGCAGCAGTTCTTCCGCCCGGTGACCCAGCACCACCTGAACAGCGCCAATGCCGCTTTCGGTAAACAGGCGAATGCAGTGCTCAAGAACCGTCATGGGACCGATGGGAAGAATCGGCTTGAAACCGCTCTGCCGGCTGGAGCGCCCTGCGGACAAAATCAATGCGCCGATTTTGAAGCCATGCATTTCAAGCATTTCCGGCCCGTTTCTGAATCAGCTCCGCCAGGATGCTGACGCCAATTTCCTGCGGCGTATCCGCGTTGATGGAAAGACCGATCGGACAGTGAACCCGTTTGATGGCCGCCTGGGAAACACCCTGATCGCGCAAATTCTGATATATGGCATCCCGTTTTTTCCGGCTGCCGATCATGCCGATATAGCCGGCTTCGGTGTCAAGCGCCTGGGCCAGCACTGTCTGGTCATGGACATGGCCGCGGGTGACAATGACGATCAAGCTGTCGGTCCCGACAGTCAGGTTCTTGAAGCAGTCGGCAAAATCATTTACCTGCTGGATCCGGCAGGCAGGAGGAAAGTTTTCCGGTGCCAGAAACTCGGCCCGATCGTCTAAAATAAGGGTTTGAAACCCCGTAAACGCCGCCAGAATGGCTGTTGCCTGCCCGACATGTCCGGCACCGGCAATAATGACCCGGCCCCGGGAGCGCATGGGTTCAATGAGCACGGTGTATCCGTTTTCCCTTTCGGAAAACGGGAGACTGGATTTGCCGGCCCGGTTCTGCGCCTTGCTTTGCAGGCCTGCCGGCAGTTCAGAGGGCAGCCGGTCCGGTGCCAGGCTCCGCGACAGTATCTGCACCTGCCCGTCATATTCCCGAAACACAGTGCACAGCACAAGGCCTGCACCGTTGTCCCAGTTGTTGAGCAAATCCTCGAAAATCCGGGTATTTTCCATGGTCGGCGCAATGTATTCGATCAGGACATCAAGCCGTCCCCCGCAGATCATGCCCGCTGCAGCCGCATCCCTGCCGGTGAAATCAAGTCTTAATAGCTTGCTGTGTTTGGTCTTGCAGGCGTCCAGGGCCTCGCGCCGGGCCATGGCCTCGCCGGGTCCGCCGCCGACGGTGCCGCAGGTCCGGCCGTCTGCAGCCACGGCCATTCGGCTGCCGGTTGTCCGCGGTGTAGAGCCGCTGCTGGCCGTGATGACCGCACTGGTTATTGGGCGGTCCGCGGAAAGTTCAGCAGTGATGAATTCAAGCAGTTTTCGCATAAGCGGATCCATGTAAGCGGTTTCGGTTGTCTTGTATTTGCCGTTTATGGGTATGGGGCCTGGATTTCAGTTTACGGGCTGTTTTGAATATAACCGCAAAATCATCGCGAAGCACTTCGGATGCCAGGGCCGGTATTTCTGACAGGGCTCCGCGCACTGTTTCATAAAGCTTTTGAGACGCCCCGCCATTGGAAACCAGTGTAATAACGAGAACTGTTTGCCTTCGGTTCAATATCGGGGCATGCGTGAGTTCGGCTTGGTATGCCATAAGCGCGGGTATTTTCAGCAGCGAACGGTCGAGCTCGGAAAGCCACAGCCAACCGCCGCCCGGCAGCCTGACCCGGTTGTTGAGCCGGCCTTCCAGTCTCTCAATGCGGGCCAGGATGCTTCCGCAGGCACACCGGCGGCTTGTCAGCCGGCCCAGGTCACCCGTCCTGTAGCGCAGGAGCGGCATGCCGGTTCGGGTTAAAGTGGTTATTACCAGTTCTCCTTCTTTGTCTTCCGGAAGCGGAATACCGGTGACCGGGTCAACGACTTCGACCAGGAGATCGTTTTCCCGGATATGACAGCCGGCGCCCTGACTGCATTCGACTGCTCCGCCCAGACCGGACTCTGTTGAACCATAATGGCGATGGACCGTGCAGTCCAGGTTTTCGGCAATGGCATGCCGGACGCAGGTCGCGGCGTAATCGGAGCAGAGCAGCACATTTTTGACACAACGGGCCGCCCCGGCGGGCAGGTGCGGCATCCGGGCCAGTGCCAGAATGTGCTGGGGCAGCCCGATCAGGCAGTCGGCCCGGAATTGGACGATGGCTTTGGCAAGGACTTCCGGTTCATCAGCCGGCCACAGTGTCCGGGCCGAAAATCCGGCGGTGTTCAGCGACTGCATCAGAAGGCTGCCCACATCATTTTCCAGAGCATCCGGCAGCAATACCAGGATGCGGGTATTGGGCGCTGTGACCAGGCGCATGCCATAATGAAAAAAAGCGCTGGTCTTTTCAAGGTCCTCTGTGGTGAAAAACAGGCGCTTGGGTGCTGCAGAAGTTCCCGAGGATTGCAGGGTGACGACCCGTCTGATATCGGACTGGGAGCAGCACAGCATTTCCTGGCCGTGGTTTCGGATGTCTGATGAGGCTGTAAAAGGAAGCCCCCGGAGCAGGTCAGGCAGATGCGCTGTTCGGGGAATTTCGATGCCGTCCAAGTGTTTTCTGTACCAGGGGCTGTTATTTCGCACCAGTTCAATTGTTTTTAACAGACGGTTTTTTTGCCATCTGCGAAGCGCATTGCGGGCAAGGACCGTCTTGCGCGGCAGCCCGATTTCAAGAGAGATCCAGGATTCCAAAGGGTTGACCGTCATGATATTTCATCCATTTTGCTTTGATGCCGCCGTAAAAGTCCAACATCTGCGTTACGCGCAATTTCTCAGAATTTCACGTACGGCTAAGTACGCTGCATTTTTCGAAATTGCGCAAGCCTTGATCTTGAACTTTTTACGGCACCATCTGAAATCAGACTTTTTACGGTGCCATTTTGCTTTGGGCAGTGAGCGGTTTTTGACCATTGATTCGCCGATATAATGGCTGTCCCTCAGAGGCCGTTATGTTGTAGGCGCAAAAGGGTATCAGGCGGCCGTCAGGAGCACTCACATGGATACAGCAACCGCGCAGGCGTTCCAGGTCGAGGCTCCAGGCGTCCTGAAAGACCATGGCCGAAACTGTAAAGCTCCGGGTCCGGGTTTCATACAGAAACCGGTCCAGGTCATCGGTTTCGTTTATCTTCAATTGCGTCCCGGCGGGCGGATGCCGCCAGCGCTGTCCCGTCAAAAGCACATTTTGCCGTGCTCCGGCCGCGGCTTCTATTGGAGCGGTGTTACAACATCCACCGCCAACGCGTTTGAGCATGCCGGATTCTGTTACCTGAAAGGCGGCATGAAAGGAACACAGCGCATGTTCGCAGCCCGGGGGCATAAAGTCGGCCGTGCAAATCAGGCCCTGGGTCTGCAGTTCTATGGCGCACATGAGTTCCGGCAGCGTAAGCCGGTCTTCGTCTGCCGGGGTATGGGGGTAGCGGCCAAAATAACTGACCGGTTGGAAGTGCACCCCGCGGACAGCCGGATGCCGGCTGAGAGCAAACCGGATGATGGCACCGGCCTCTTCTGTGTTGACCCCCGGCACTAAAGTCGGCACCAGCACAACGCCGATGCCGGCACGAGCCAGTGCGGTAACCGCCTGTTTCTTTTTTTCCCACAGGGGACGGCCGCGCAGCCTTTCGTAAGGCGGATCGCAGACAGCATCGAATTGCAGAAATACGGATTCCAGGCCGGCCTGCTCAAGTGTTTCCGCATATTGCGGCTCTTCGGCAAACCGCAGACCGTTGGTATTTAGCTGAACCAGGGCAAATCCCTGACCGGCGGCAAAGCTCACGATCTCTGGCAAATCATCGCGAACCGTTGGCTCGCCGCCTGAAATCTGAAGGGTACAGGCCCCCGCGCTCTGGCGGATGGATAGAATTTGTTCCCGGATTGTATTCAGATCCGGATCAACCACCTCATTGCCGCTTTTTGCAAAACAAACCGGGCAATTCAAATTACACCGCCGGGTTACCTCAACCAGGGTGGTACAGGTATGCTGGGCATGATCCGGGCACAGCCCGCAGTCAAACGGGCAGCCGGCATTTATTTCAGTTTTGCAGACCGGGGGACGGGACGGCCATTTGGGCCGCTTCCATTTGGAAAACGCCGGCTCACCACGCCAGATCACAGTGGAAAAATCCCCGTGCACCGGGCATTGCTTTTCCAGATAGACACTGCTGCCATCAAGCACCCGCCGGGCGGGAATACGATTCAAACAAATCGGGCAAAGGCTTTGTGTATGTTCATTTTGATCCATCAGGGAGCATCCTCTGATGGGTCATAGCCAAAATCCATGAGTATGGCTATGCTCTGATCCAGGGTCGTAACGATCAGCCGGCCGCAGATGTCCGGATTCGGCTGGGTGGTTTTTCCCCCCATGATATCCGTGCAGGTCAGGCCGCCATAGTCCTTTGTGGCCGTTTCCGAAAACCAGTTGGCCAGAGTTTCCAGCATCAGTGGAAATCGCTCGTCCTGCTGTTCATCATCAGTTCCTTTGCCTGCGTACAGTCCCAGAAGGCAGGCCGCTCCGGTCAATGCCCCGCAGGTGTGCCCGGCCCCGCCAATGCCGTGGCACAAGCCATTTGCAGCCCGGATCAGGGCCGGGTTCTCCCGGCCCTGTGCTTCCAGGCCAAGCAAAAGAATGATCTGGCTGCAACAGTAACCCTTTTGGGCAAGGGGCAGAATGCGAAAAATTGTGTCATCGGTCATAAGCGATTTGCAACCCTTCAATTGCGGATGGCGATAAAATATACAAACCCCGGTCGAAGCGCCTTTATCTGCATGATGCAGTCGGTGGCATCCGGGATGCCAAGCACTTCCTGCCAGAACAATTTCAAAGAACCGTATTCAAAAATGATGCGGGCGGCCGTCTGACGCAGCAAGATGGTCTGATCGATCTCAGCGATCGGGGCAAACCCCTTTGCATAAAGCCGCCTTTGTATGGTTTCAAGATCGGCCGGCGCTGACAGGCAGGATGCCCTTGTATCCAGTATGGATACCGCGCCGCGGGCTCGGGCGAACATGTCACTATAATAGAGCAGGCCGCCGGGCTTTAGGGCACGGTGAATTTCGGCCAGTGCGCCTTCGGGATCGCTCACCAGGGAAAGCACGCACTCGCAGAAAACAGCGTCCAGACATCGGTCAGCAAACGGAATCGAACAAATATCGCCCCTCACAAAGTGGGAATTGGCTGCTTTCACAGCTTCCGGTCTTTTCATCTGCGGATCTGAATCCAGTCCGATGACCCTGCATTCGGCCTGATCCAGCAGGAAGGCAGTTGTTTTAGCCGGCCCGCAGCCGGCATCAAGCACCAAGCTCCCATGGGACAGGGGCACCCGTTCCAGGGCCTCTGCGGTGCTGGTCATGCCGCCGGGCCTCAGGGCGTCGTCCATGGCCCGGCGCATAACCGGCGCGGTATAGGCGCAAGCGGCAGTGATGGTGTTACTTGTCTTCAAGCAGTTTTTCCACTTCCAGCATTTTTCCGGTGGCCATGTCTTCGGGAATCAGCGCCTGGCGGCATCGGGGACACACCAGGACACCGACACGAAAACTGTTTTCCAGATAGTTGAGCGCCACATGGCCCGGTTCAAGCGGAGTCCGGCATCTGGCGCACTGCCAGCTGCCCTTTGATGGGTTGAATTGCTGATTGATTTGCATTTCTCAATCCTTGCGGCTGATTTTTCCAATGACCATCCTGTGGCTATACGCGGTATAAATCCATTGACGGCCATCAGTCTGCTGTGCGTGATGCACCCAGAAGGTGACATCACCAAGGCGCCGGCTCGACAGATACGTTTCTGAATCCGGGTCGTAAAACTGCTGACCTTCTGGTTCTGCCGCAGCGAGGACTTGCTGGATGTCGCTGTCCAGGATTCGTCGGGTTTCAAGAAGCTGCCGGGTCTGCCCTGACATTTGCAGCGCTATGGACAAATAATCCGGCGGCTCAGTGCCGGCCTCCCGCCAGTAGGCTTTAAGCAGCTCATTTTTCAGCCGACGCCGATTCATCCGGCTTTCCGAAAGTCCGGCGGCCGGCCGTTCAAACGGATCATCTGCATGCGGGAAAAACAAATCCAGGATATGGGCCGCACGGTGGCCGGACCGGGCAATTTGCTCCCGGCACATGGCGCAATAGGTCAAGGCATCGTCCTGGCATTCCGTGGCACGCCTTTCTGCGGCCCTTTTTGCCAGGTTTGGATCAACATTGGCCAGCAGTCCCCCGTATCCGCAACAGGCGGCAACGTCCGCATTCAGCCGAGGTTCACTGATCTTTCCGGTTGCGTCGTTTCTGGCCAGATGGCGCGTCGCCTGGCGAACAAGGGGCAAATCACTGGCACTGCAAGGATCCACAAGGCAGAAATTTTTTTGGCCCTTTGGTGAAGGCGGTTTAAGGCCTTCACGGCTGAAGATTTCCCAAAGGGAGACCTGAGATGGCGGCGAATCCAATTGCCCCAATGTTTGCTGACAGGAGGGGCAGGCCATAATCCAGCGCGGATGACCCAGCTTTTCGGTTTCAGTCGTCAGATTTTCGGCGGTTTCTGTAAATATCTGCTGCCGCCCCGACCAGTGGGCAGGCGCCCCGCAGCATGCCAGGGCTATGCCGACGCCGCCTGCAAGATTTTGCCGAAGCCAGGCATAAGTATCGGCCACCTGTTCCGGATGGGTCGCGCATAACTGGCAACCCGGAAAAAACAGCCATTGGCAGCGGTCGTGGTCCGGATCACCGCAGACCATAAAAAATGCGTCACTTCGGCTGAATTCCAGGTCCTTTAAGGCAAAATCATGGGCAGACGGCGGCATCTTGCCGCCTTGTACCATTCGCTGCCGGGCGCCCAGGCAAAGGTCGGCCATGGGAAAATCGTTCGGGCAGAGCGCGGTGCACAGACCACAGAGCATGCAGGAGTTGATAAGGGGATTGGCTTTACGGGTTCCCTTGACAATGGATTCATTGTTGTAGATCTGGCGGGCGTAACTTTTGGGATAAGCGCCGTAAACCTCCAGGTACACGCAGTCACGCACGCAAACCATACACTCGCAGGATAGGCAGCGCGCAGCCTCCTTTTGTACCAATGACGGTTTCCCGGCATCCATGCCATCCGCGAGAACCGGCGCGGCCGTTTCCACGCCTTCCAGACTCGTCACCAGGCGGGTCGGCACCGGGCCTTCCCGGCCCCGGTCGGCATAAAGTGAGGCATTTTGGGTCAGCCGGTCAATGGAAACCGCGGCCCTGCGTCCTTCACATGCCGCATCGATTGCCCGGACAGCAGCGCTGCCATCCGGGAACCCACCGATGAAAACCCCCTTATCCGGTGTGCCCAGGGTGACGGGATCCCGCTGATCCGGTGGGGAGGGTAGAATCCCGGCGTCCATGGCATCTATCCCGACATAGACGATCGTTTGTTTTTCAAGCAGCTCTGCAAGAAGCTGGCGGTCGCATTTCGCAGGGATAAAGTGCACTCCGATCTTCTTCAGGTGCGCGATTTCACCGGTCAATACGGATTGCTCCACGGGGCCGGGAAGGTGCTTTTCCAGCGAAATCTGCGGCTCGGCATCGGATTCAGGGTAATATACCTGAATCCGGTAACCCTTGCGGGCCAGGTCGTGGGCAACGGTCAATCCGCTTATGCCGCAGCCCAATACTGCTGCGTACCGCCCCCGGTCAGGCACCTTCATGGGTTTGCCCCGCCGGGAGGCATTTTTGACGCAGAATTGTTCCAGCAGGCCGATGCGAACGGCCCCGTCGGCCTCGCTGCGCTTGCATTCCAGTTCGCAGGGCGCCTCACAGATGCGGCCCAGGATGCCGGCAATGGGCATGGTCTTTTCCAGGATGGTCCGGGCCTTGTTGACATCGCCTTCGGCAAGGGCCTGACAAAGGCTGCGCGCGTCGATATGCAGGGGGCATGCGGCCCGGCAATAGGCCCATTCCTCCTGGATGCAAAGGTGCTCGAGTTTCCTGAGCTCGGATTGTTCCATGGCAAAATCCCAAATCGCCATCGGAACCTGAATTGACAAAAATCAATCCCTGTTCCGATGGCGTTTTCAATCCCGATGAATCCAAATTGGCATTATCCGCCCATTGCCGCAAGTACCTTTTCAGGCCTGGCGGGCAGTTCCCGGATACGGGCGCCGCAAGCGTTGGCAATACCGTTGATGATTGTGGCATGGGGGCTGGTCAGCGGAAGTTCCCCGATACCCGACGCGCCGGTGGGGCCGTCCGGCCTTGGGTGTTCCACATACATCAACTCTATTTCGTCCGGGATTTGTTGAATATAAGGAAATCCTGCACCCATCAGGGTGGAGTGTTTCTTGATATCTTCAAAATCCTCGCTCAGCGCCAGTCCGATACCTTGGGCAATACCGCCGTAGTTCTGGCCATCGACCACCAAACGGTTGTTAATCAGTCCGGGGTCAGCCACCATGGTCATCTTTTCCACTGTTGTTTTGCCCGTGGCCATTTCCACGGCCACTTCGGCCATGAAAACACCGTACATGTAAAAGGCAAAAGGATTGCCCTGGGCATTTTCGTCGCAATTGGTTGCCGGGGCAGTCCAGGATCCGCTGTAGCGCAAATCCCGGCCGGCTTCTTTCATCTCATCATAGGTCATGAACCCGCCGTCTTTTCGCATGGCGGAAAGCAGGTTCTCGGCGGCCACCGAGGCCGCCCGGCCGATCATGGACTGGGAGCGGCTCCCCCCGGCTGGTCCGCCGTCCGGACATTTTCCGGTATCGTTGAGCACCAGTTTGATATTCTCGGGTTTCAGGCCCAATGGCCGAAGCGCCTCGTGAACCGAGCCCAGCAGCCCCATATCCGCGCCCTGGCCATGGTCCTCCCAGGTGGTATAGGCTGTGACCGTGTTGTCTGCATTGAGTTCCAGATCCACCTGGGCACTGTCCGGCCCGTCGAGGCCTGCGCCGTAAACACCGACGGAAATCCCCACGCCGCGCTTGATCTCATCGGTGGAATCGGCCCTGGCCTTCTCCTTGGCGGCCTCGTATTTCGGGCGCAGCTTGTCCATCATTTCCGGGAGGCTGTAGACTTCCGGCGCCTGGCCGGTGGGGGTGGTGGCACCTTCCCGATAAAGGTTCTTGTATCTCAGTTCAAACGGATCCATACCCAATTTTTCAGCCAGTTCGTCCATCAGCACCTCTGATGAAAACTCCGCTTGCGGAGAGCCGTACCCCCGGAAGGCCGAGCCCCAAACATGGTTCGTACAGACGGTTCGTCCCATTCCCCGGATGCTGGGAATATCGTAACCGGCACCGATGTACTGGGCGCCGCGAAGGGTGAGCAGGTCGCCGAACTCGCTGTACGGGCCGTGGTCCACGCTCCAGTCGCTTTCCATGGCCAAAAGCTTTCCGGATTTGTCCGCAGCCATGCGCAGGTTGATGAAAAATGGTGAACGTTTGCCTGTGTAACTCTGTTGCTGGTAATAATCATAGGACAGAAACACGGGACGCTGAGTGGCCAGGGCGGCAACACCGACCAGGGCTTCGAGGGTCGGGCTGAATTTGTACCCGAAGGTCCCGCCGGTGGGATTTTGTATCATTATAAGATTTTCAGGATCTACGCCCATGCCCGGGGCGATCATGCCCAGGTGGAGGTTTAACCCAATGGATTTGGACTGAATCACCAGTTTGTCGTTTTCGTTGATGTAGGCAAATCCCACGTCCGGCTCCATGGGCATGTGAGGTTGGCGGCCCACGTAATAATCGCCCTCCACGACCATCCCGGCTTTATCAAAGATAGGGCCGGTGTCTTCGCCCTTGGCGATTTTCTGCTCAAAATAGATGTTCGGAGTGCCGGGATGAATTTCAATGGCGTCTTCGGCCATGGCCTCGGGGGCGCTCATGTAAGCCGGCAGCTCTTCCAATTCGACCTTGACGGCCTTGGCCGCAGCCCGGGCGTTTTTTTCCGTGTCCGCACACACGATGGCAATGGCATCGCCGTACTGGTGCACTTTGGTATCACAAAGGATCGGCCGGTCCCAGCCGTCGCCTTTGTTGGTGGGAAATGTGATCAGTCCGGTGATACGGTTTTTGCCTTTGACGTCCTTATGGGTCAGTATGGATTGGACGCCGGGCATTTTTTCCGCCTCGGACGTGTCAATGGATTTAATATGGGCGTGGGAAACCTCGGCCTGGACCAGGGCGAGCTGAAGCGTGTTTTCCGGCAGAAAAAGTCCCTTGTCCCGACCGAAATCCCAGGTGCCGGTGACCTTGGCTTCTGCACTGGGCCTGGGCATGGAACCGCCCCATACGTGACCATCTTCCGGCAGCTTGTAGGCAAGGTCTTCCATGGTTATCTCCCCACGTACCACCCTGGCCGCATCCATGACCGCGTCCACAAGTTGCTTGTAGCCGGTGCATCGGCAGGCGTTGCGATGCTTCTGAAACCAGCCGCGAATGTCGTCCCTGGAGGGCGAGGTATTATTGTCGAGCAATCCTTTGGCAGACATGATAAATCCAGGTGTGCAGAAACCGCATTGGGCGCCGCCGTGTACCATCCAGGCCAATTGCAAAGCGTGGAGCCGGCCCGGCTGTCCCAAGCCCTCGATGGTGGTCACCATGGCATTGTCAGCAACACGCCGCATCCTGGTAACGCAGGAACGAACCACCTTGCCGTCGAGAATCACGCTGCAGCATCCGCATTGCCCCTGTCCACAGCCGACTTTCGTTCCTGTCAGGTGGAGCTGATTGCGCAGTACGTTGGCCAGCATTTCTTCGGGATCGACGACCAGTTTTTTTTCCATGCCGTTGATCCACACGATTTTTTCAATCATTTTTCTCTCCTTTGTAATGCAGGTCAGAGTCCAGATTATGATGGCGCCGTAAAAGTCCAATATCTGCGTTACGCGCAATTTCTCAGAATTTCACGTACGGCTAAGTACGCTGCATTCTTCGAAATTGCGCAAGCCTTGATCTTGAACTTTTACGGCACCATCTGAAATCAGACTTTTTACGGTGCCATTAATTATCGTTTGCCAAAGGGGCAGACTGGATAGTTGCAGGGTGAACAACCTGCGCAGAAACCGCCATGCCCCATTTTAATAATATTTTCTTTGCAGATGGAATCGCCGGCAACAATGCGCGGGACAATCAGGTCAAAAATACTGGCACTGGCGTACATGACACATCCCGGCAATCCGACAATGGGGATGTCTTCCCTGTAGGCCAGCATAAACATGGCACCGGGAAATGTGGGAGCGCCGTAGGTGATGACATTGCCGCCGGCCGCGCGAATCGCTACCGGGCTCAAATCGTCTGGATCCACGGACATTCCCCCTGTGACCGCAACCATTTCGGCGCCTTCGGCGATCATGTCTTCAATGGCCGCGGTGGTCGTCCCGACGTCATCAGAGGTGTAGACGTGCCGGCATATGGTGCTGCCCAGGGCCTCGAATTTTTTGCGCACTACCGGCCCGAAGGCATCCTTGATGCGCCCTTTGTAAACCTCGCTGCCGGTGGTGACGATCCCAACCTTGAGGGGCCGAAACGGCAAAACCTCGACAAATGGGCCGTCGCCGCAAATGGCTTCGACCTCCTGAATTTTTTCTTCCGCGACAGCAATCGGCACAACCCGGGTCCCGGCAACAGCTCGCCCCCGGGCAACCTCCTGATTTCCGTGAACTGTGGCCAAAACCACGTCTTCAACCGCATTTACGCGGTCGAGCCGTTCCACGTTAATTTTTAACAGTCCTTGATATTGTGCGTGAAAATTAACCCGCCCCTCGCACGGCTCCGTAAAATCCAGCCCTTTTCCGGCAACCGCCCGGGCAATCCTGCGGGCGGCGTCATTTTCATGCAGCAATCCATTTTCCAGGTTATAGACATAAAGCCTTTCTTTGCCTAACCGCAAAAGGTGGCTGATGTCCTCCTGCTGAACAATGTGGCCCTTTTTAAAGGCCCTGCCTTTGAAGTGGCCGGGAATGATTTCGGTGATGTCATGGCACAAAACCATGCCCACGGCGTCCTCAACGGCAATAGTCTCCATTACGCGTTCTTTATTCAACAGCTTGGTTCCTTTGGGGGAAAATATTGTCCTCGCCCTGTAAAGTAAGGGTAAGCGGTGCCACCAATTATAGAAAGTTTTATAAAAGTCAGAATAACTTGAAAGAAACGCTATGTCAATATTGATATAACGATGCGTTAAATCACAAGAGTGGCTTCTCTCAAAGGGGGGAGGTTTCGGTTTTTCAGTTAAAGCGATGACATCCTGCCAAGGCCCATCAGAGCGATTCACAGGCGATATTTCGGACTTGGCGGAACTGAGCATTGGCAGATATTCAATGCTTATTGAAAAGCCCCTTCAAATGGAGGGCAAATCTTTCTGAAAGTCTTTTTTCTATGCTTTTTGAATTTGTATGGGACTATTTGATTGGAAGCCGGTTGTCTGAAGGCTGGAGCCCTTTATAAAAATTTTTCCCATGGTTCCGGACAATGTATTTTTTATACCCAGATTTGAACCCCGCCGCGCCTGGAAACAAAAAAAGGGCTATGGAAAACCCATAACCCTTTGATTGGCTTTATTTGGTCGGGGCGGCAGGATTTGAACCTGCGACTCCTTGCACCCCATGCAAGTGCGCTTCCAGGCTGCGCTACGCCCCGACAAAAAGACGCATCATCATTAGCATGCAGTTTTTGTCCTGTCAAGCACTGTTGTTTTTGTTGTTGGCATTTTCCGGATTTTCCTTTTTCTCTGCTTCTTCCTGCAAAGAAATAATGGCAATGATTGAAAGCCCTTGTATATTTTTTCCGGTGTTGGGGTTGGGACATTCAAGCCGGTTTTATCACGGGCTTATTGCGCTGCGGCCAGTGCCTGGTCAATATCTTCGACAATGTCCTCTGGATCTTCTATGCCCACGGCCAGGCGAATCAGGCCGTCCTTGATGCCCAGTTCCATGCGTTCTTCCCGGGTGTGCATGTAATAGCTGATGGTGGCCGGGTGCGTGATCAGCGATTCCACCCCGCCCAGGCTCGGGCCGATGCTTAAGATTTTGAGCCGGCTTAAGAAATTGAGCACGTATTCGGCATCATTTTTAACCTCAAAGGTGACCACTGCACCATAGCCTTTCATCTGGCGTTTAGCCACTTCATGATGGGGATGGCTGGAAAGCCCCGGGTAATAGACCCGGTTGATCTTGGAGTTGGCCTCCAGGTGCTCGGCCACCACCTGGGCGTTGCTGTTTAGCCGCTCCATGCGCAAAGGGAAGGTTTTGAGTCCGCGGATCAGCAGATACGATGAGTTGGGATCGATCACGCCGCCGGTGATTTTGAGAAATTCCCGGATGGGATCGGTGAGTTCTTTTTTGCCGAGCAAAACCCCGGAGAGCAGGTCATTGTGGCCGGCCAGGTACTTGGTGGCGCTGTGGATCACCAGGTGCACGCCGTATTCCAGGGGTTTCTGGTTAAACGGGGTGGCGAAGGTGGAATCCGAGATCACGGTGATGTCGCGTTTGCCGAAGATCTCCATGAGCCGTTCCAAATCCATAATGTTTAAATACGGGTTGGTGGGCGACTCGGAGAAAAATACTTTGGTGTTGGGTTGAATGGCGTTTTCCATGGCCTCGTAGTCGCACATCCGGATCACGCTGCACTCGATATTGTAGCGCCCCAGATAGGACTTGCAGAAGTCCAGGGTGCGCTTGTAGGCGTCATCGGTGATGATCAGGTGATCGCCGGCTTTGAGCAGCATGAAAAGGGAGGTGGTGATGGCGCTCATGCCCGAGGAAAAAAGGATCGCATCCTCGGCCTCCTCGAGAGCGGCCAGCTTGCGTGCGGCTGCAAGCTGGGTGGGATGTCCGTACCGGCCGTATTCAAAGCGTTCCATGTCGCCGTCTGCAAGTTTCCGGATTTCTTCCACGTTTCTGAAGATAAACGTGGAGGTCTGCACTATGGGTGTGGTTACGGACCCGTATTCGTTGAACCGGACCTCGCCGGAATGAACCGCGCGGGTGGCAATTCTGTTTTTCTTGTAGTCATCCATTTAAAAAACTCCTTGTTC
>JAIPES010000116.1 GCA_021737045.1 Desulfobacteraceae bacterium
GGCGACACCCCGGCCATGGACTCGATCTCCTTGGCCCGCTCCAGCAGGCTCTGGTAAATGGCCTTGTTGGTGTTGACCTCCCGGGCCATGATCTTGTACTGGGTGGCCTTTTCGTTTAGCTCCATGGCCCGCTGCTTGCTTTTCTTCAGGCGCTGTTCCAGGGTTTCCACGCGGGATTTGGCAGCCAGGTACTCGTGCTTGATGGAGTTGAATATCTTCTGGGATTCCTCCTGGATGCGCTGCTCAATGCTGTCCATACGGCTTTTGATCTGCTTTACCTCAGGGTAGTCCGCGTGAAAGGTCTCCACCAGGTTCTCATAGTCGGAGCGCAGCTTGGCATACTCGGACTTCAGGTTGTTGATCAGCTCGCTGTTTAACACCTCGGGCAGGTTTTCCGGGCCGTCTTCCCGGGCCTGGCGGTACTTGGTCTCCTTGCGCACCAGGTCTGCTTCGGCCTCTGCCAGGTCCGAGTTGATCTGCTCCAACTGCTTGTACACGCTGTTCAGCTTAGAATCCAGGGACACGATCCCGGCCTGCCGGGCAAACTTGTGCTGCTGTTCCTCCGCGTTTTCCAGGTTGATCTTGGCCCGGTCGATCTGCTTCATCAGGTACTGGCGCGCCTTTTTCGAGGCCGCCACCTTCTGGTCCATCTTCCAGTCCTCGTACTGGCTCATGAGCTCGTTGACCACGGCGCGGGACAACCGCCGGTCCGGGGAAATAAACGAAACCGTGACAATCATGGAATCCCGGCTGGGCGATACGGACAGGTTGTTCTTGAAAAACCGCATCACCTTTCTTTCCTCCATGATCTCGTCCATGGGCACGCCTTCCAGGGCCTGCGGCTTTTCTTCTTTCTCCGGCAAAAGCGACTTGACAAAACCCTTGAACCGGGCCGCCAGGCCCGGCTTTGCGTCTTCATCGCCCTTGACCACCGGGTGCTCGGCCAGGTCCAGGGACCGGATCACCCGCTCTGCCAGGGCATCGCTTTTGAGCAGGCTCACCTGGGTATTTAAAAATTCCTCGGCGCGGACCCGCTGCTCCACCACCTCCTCGAACTTGGTCACCCGCTGGGCCTCCTGGCTGACCTCCAGGGTGCCGGCAGCACTATACCGCTTTTCCGCGGCCAAACTGAAAATCAGCGTGGAGACAAAAACCAGGAAGAGAATACCCACCACCAGCCACTTGCGCCTGAGCACCACGTCAATGTAGTCGCGCAGGTGAATCTCCTCCTCGGTATCCGGAATCCCCTCCCGGTATTCGGTACTCGGCAGCCCGGCACCATCGCCTTCAGCCGGTAGATTATTGTTGTTCCTGTCTTTTGCCATTCGTTATTTCCGCGCTTCAGTGTTAAGTTTTAAGTTTTAAGTGTTAAGAAGAAAAAAACGGAATAAATCCTTTTTATCTTAAAACTTAAAACTATTTCAATTTTAATTGAAATCCGTCAACCCATACCGTCCCATCAATCTTGTTGTCGAACCGATGGCTTCTGTGCCGGCGCATGCGGATCATGACCGCGCGGCAGTCGGGCCCGGGTTCAAATGACAGGCGCTGTTCGTGCCAGTCCGCGTCCATGGCGATCATGTCCGTTTTCCAGCGGCTTTTTTGACAGTTCACGCCCCGGATTTCGAAATACGGCCGCTTGTCTGTGGTCAGGTTCCTGGAACGCCACTGGAAGGATAAACTGTAGGTTTTTCCCGGCTGTACCGGCACATACTGCCGGACGTGATAAAAATTGATGTTTTTCTCCCCGGTAAAATCCACCCGGAGCGCGTAATTGCCCTGACGGGCCTGGTACCGGTCCCGCCGCACGTCCCAGTGTTCCCGGGACCACGCCTGCCACCCGAACACGTGACCCGATATCTCCGATTCAAAGCCCGGGTTGACCATCTCGTCTTTCAATCCCGTGTACCGTTCCCGGATACGCACGGCCTCGGCAATCTCCTTATTCCGGACAAGATAACTAACATACCGCTCATAAAGCTCCCGGTCAACCTCGAGTTTGCCGCGCAATGCCGACCAGGCTGCCAGGCTGTCTTCGATCCGATCCCGACGCATCAGCCACCGCAGATAATCCGGCAGATTTCCGGGTTCCAGCACCGCGATGACCATTTGCGCGCGCTGGTCAAAATGCCGGTCCACCAGGTCCAGGGCCTGGTCCCGCAGCCGACGGAAGGAAATCACGAAATTGACATATTCCACGAACATCTCTTCCATGCCCAACTGCCGGGCCATGAGCAACTGCCGCCACTTCCACTTGACAACATCGCCCGCCAGCCGATCGGTAAACCGGAGGATGTTTTCCGCACCCTTTTCATCCCCGACCGCCTGCCGCACCTCTGCCAGTTTGAGCCAGGCATCCACGTGCAGCGGGTGTATGGACACGGCCCGGCCGAAAAAGTTCTCCGCCGCATCCAGCCGGTTTTCATACCAGGCCCTGAGCCCGAAATCATACTGCGCCCCGGCAAAACCCGAAAACCCTTCAGCCCGCGAGCCGGCCCCGTAATCCCGCGCATCCACCGCCCGGCTCATCACCGCCCACTGCACAGCCCACACCACCGCCGCAACCACGAACAGACTCACCACAATCTTTTTCAGGCTTTCCCGCAAAATCACCTCTGTTCAGGGCGGACACTCAGGTCCGCCCCTACGGCCTCTTTTCCCCGGGCGGACACGCAGGTCCGCCCCTACAGGGGTGTGCCGAATCGTTTTTGTACGGCCGGACCTGCGTGTCCTCCCCACCCATCACCCATAACTCATCACCCATCACTCATCCCCCATAACCCATCACTCTTCTCCACCAGGGTATCTTCCGCCTCCGCTTCTCCGTTACCGGTGTGGGCGCATGCAGTCCCTTTCCCGCCAACACCCGCCCCGGATTCACCCTTGCCATCACGTCCGCCGCCTCGTCACCCACCGCCTTTTCCACCGCCTCCCGAGCCTTTTGCACCCGGCCCGGATAACGGTAAGCCGTGTCATGACTGTCTGTTGCCAGACAGTGCGCATACCCCCTGCCGGCCAGATAAAAGGCGGTATCCGCTGCCTGCCTGCCGTAGCCGCCCAAAAAGGAATCATAATTGACCTGGAGAAACACCCCGGCTTCCACAACCGCATCGAACATGGCCGGATCTGCCGCCAACTGCCCGCACCGCTCCGGGTGCGCCAGGATCACCCCGCAGCCCTTGCCCTTGAGTTTCAGAAAAACCTGCTCCCACCCCGCGGGCATCTGCTGAAACGGCGCTTCGATTAACAAGTACGAACTCCCGGCCAGCCCCGGCAGCCGCCCCTGCACAAACAGCTTCCCGAGCCCGGCATCCATGGCAATCTCCATGCCCGCATACACCCGCACACCGATCTGCTTTTTTGCCAGTACCGCATTTAACGCCACCACCCCCCGCTCCACCGCATCCCGGCCGGGCATCCACGCCGTGCCCGGCACCCAGTGCGGCGTTGCCACCACCCGCGAAAACCCGGCCTCCGCATACAGCCTTCCCATCTCCACGCTTTCTTCCAGCGTCGACGGCCCGTCGTCAATACCAGGGAGGATATGGGAATGGATATCAATCATTACAAAACAGTGGTTATGTGTTTAAGATATTATGATTGACAATGTACACCAAGGCAGCAGAGGCAGTAAAATTTTTTAAAAAATGACCTCCCTGCTGGCTGCCTTGGATAGAAAAAAGTTTTTCATTCAACAAAAAAAGACCTGCCTTCCTTGCAAACGTGGGTTATGAAAAGAATAAAACAAGTAACCCTTAACACAGAGCCACAACCAAGGAGGCAGGTCATGAATAATGTAAAATTTATCGGTCTGGATGTCCACAAAAAAACGATCACCATTGGGATTGCTGAAGAAGGCTCCAGGGATTCAGCAAGGGCTTACGGCACCATTAATAATAATGGGGATGCATTGGATAAATTCTGCCGTAAAATGGTATCCACCGGGTCTCAGCTCCGCTTTGTATATGAAGCCGGTCCCTGCGGGTATACGATATACCGTTATTTAACCGGAAAAGGTGGTTACGGAAACCTTTGATGAAGCGCTGTACAGGTACGTGGGCGCGGAGTTCCGGTTTCTGTCCAGGGCCGAGCGGAGGGTTTGTGCCATGTCTGCAATCACGGCGTCAAATCTGGTCTTGTTTTGCCGGAATGCTTCGAGGGCTTCCATGCTGCTTATCCGGATGACAACCTTGTGCCTTGCTTTGTGATGAGATCGGACATGAATCTGCAAATCACCGGATGATTATCCACCACCAGTATTCGTTTCAAATCAAATCCTCCGAGTTTCGGGGGTAGCCATTAAAACCGCCTCTTCATTTGTTCTGCCCGGGAACCCGGCTTTCCCGTAATTCAAAATTTTCGGCGATGATCTCTGCCAGGCGGAGCGTATGCTCCCTGGATTCTTCCGTGGGTCTGCCGGGATATTTGGCATAGCTGATCATTATGCCGTTTAAGGCCGAGAAAAGCGCATGGGCCGATAACCGGGTATTTGTCCGGTTGCCTGCGATTCGGATTGCCTCTTCAAAAAGATCCAGCAGCTCACGCATGTTTTGATCCAGCTTTGGCAATTCCTCCGCGGTAAGCTCGCCTGCCTGGATAAACCGGCTCATCATCTGGAAAAAGCTCCTGTTCTCATTTAAATAGTTGACATACACTCTGCAGACCCGGCTGAGCGCCCCTGAGCTGTCACCCTCCAGCGTCTTTCCCACCAGCCGGATAATCTGCCGGCCGTTTTCCAGGAAAACTTCAAGAAACAGCTCTTCTATGTTCGAATAGTGGTTATAGATGGTGCCCGCGCTGACCCCGGTCGCCTGGGCGATTTTCCGGATCGTGACTTCCCGGAACGCATTTCGGGCGAAAAGATTCCGGGCGGTTTCCGCGATCAATTTTTTCCGAGCCTCTCGCTCCTGGGATCTTAAGTCCTCAAAGGTTTTTGGAGCCATACAGCGTTCCTCTCACAAAACAGGCAGTTGTTACGGTTTTAATGATTCATCCTTTCAGGCGGAGAAAAGGCCTGCAGCGCGGTTTTTTTCAGGGTTGTTGTGTTTGTTGTCAGTGATGTGCCTGTGCAATGTTTGTGCCTTTGCGTGGCAGATTTTTTCCGGGCGGCAGATGGGGTTCGGGTTGTTTATTGGGGCTTGATTTGTTGGGGAAAGTATGATTTTTTCAGAATACGGGTATGAAAAAATCATACGCGGCAGCGCGCCAGGGTTTTTCGGTGCGGCCCAATATTCGATACGGGGTGAAATTAAATCCATTATGATCAAGTGCGTGATCATCGACGATGACCCGGTTACCGCCCGGCTGATCGGGGAGGCTGTGAAAAAAGAGGGCCACCAGTACCGGGTTGCCCATACCCTGGGCGAGGGCCTGCAGACGGCCCGGCAGGAGGGGCCGGATCTGATTTTTCTGGACATTACCCTGCCGGACGGAAGCGGGATGGACCTGCTGGGCACGTTTCTGGGGCTGGCCTCTGAGCCCGAGGTGATTGTGATTTCCGCCAGCGGGGATGAAAAAAGCGTGGAAACCGCCATATACCTGGGGGCGTGGGATTACGTGCAAAAGCCGGTTTCAAATGCCGCCCTGCGGCACATGATCCGCCAGGCCTTGCGTTACCGGCAGGACAAGGCGGGCCGGACCCGGCTTGTTGCGCTCAAGCGCCCGGGCATGATCGGGGACAGTCCGGCCTTGCACCGCTGTTTGCAGGAGGTGGCAAAGGCGGCCTCCAGTGCTGCGCCGTGTTTGATTCACGGGGAAACCGGGGTGGGCAAGGAGCTGGCCGCCCGGATTATCCATGAAAACAGCAGCCGGTGCGGGGGCCCGTTTGTGATCCTGGACTGTGCGGCACTGCAGGAAAGCCTGATTAACAGCACCCTGTTCGGGCACGTCAAAGGGGCGTTTACCGGCGCCAATGCGGACAAAAAGGGGCTGGTGGAAATTGCCGACAAGGGCGTTTTATTCCTGGATGAAATCGGGGAGCTGCCCATGAGCGCGCAGAAAAATCTGCTGCGGGTGCTGCAGGAACAGACCTTTCTGCCGGTGGGTGCGGCCCGGGAAAAGAAAAGCGATTTCCGGCTGGTCTCGGCAACAAACCGGGATCTTGCGGCCATGGCAGATCAGCAGTTGTTCCGGCAGGATCTGCTGCACCGGGTCATGGGCCAGGAAGTGTTTGTGCCCCCGCTGCGCGAGCGCTTGGAAGACATGGCCCAGCTTACCGCCTACTTTCTGCAGAAAATCTGCGAAAGCCACGGCCTGCCCACAAAGGGCAATTCACCGGATTTTCTGCCCACCCTGCAAAACTACGCCTGGCCCGGCAATATCCGGGAATTTGCCCACTGCATGGAAAACACCGTGGTCAACGCGGGGGGCGAGCCGATTGTCTACCCCCAGCACCTGCCTTCCTACATCCGCGTCCGGATCCGCTCCGGGGAGATGGAAAAGCCGCAGTCCGCGCCGCAGGAGCCGGAAGCAGGCGAGGCCGGGGATACGGGCCGGACCCTGAAGGAGGCCCGGCAGGAAGGGGCCAGAAGAGCGGAAAAGCTTTATTTGCAGCGCCTGCTGGCCGGCGGGGAGAAAAGCGTGCAGGAGTTGTGCGAGCAGGCGGGGATTTCAAAGCCGCATTTTTATGAGCTTCTGCGCAGGCACGGGTTGGAGTCGCCGGGAAAGAAAAAGTTTTAAGTGTTAAGTGCGTTAAGTTTTAAGAAAAAGAAGGTGATTAGGTGGTTAAGTGGTTAAGAAAAAAAACAGGTGGTTGGGTGGTGGTTAAATGAAATGCGCATGCGTTATATCAGGACCGCGGATTTATGGTTTTCATGCCGATCTTTTCGGCAACATTGCATAGTTTTTCATCCGCACAAACAAAATTCCAATCTCCAATTGCTTCGACAGTATCTGAACCTTTTTCTATGTGAAAAAGCTTTACCAACGCTGAGGTGTCAAAAAAGCAGATCATACTCTATCATCCCTGTCGGCGACAATGTCATCTGCTGTTAGCGGCGGCGTAAAAATGTATTAAAAGCGCCGGTTTAAAAATGCTGTTCAAGGAGGATTCCGTTTTCTGGCTCCACGTTGGTCCAATTTTGGTTATCACGGCAGAGAAGAGACTGGTCGTAAATCTCTTCCCTG
>JAIPES010000117.1 GCA_021737045.1 Desulfobacteraceae bacterium
GAGGCCATGGATTCCGGTCACATCATCCGGCTGGCAAAGTACTGGGGGATGCTCGGCTCCCAGCTGATACGCAATTACGGCCATTACGCGGCTTACCATTTCCCGTGGGAAGAGGAAATCCCGTATGCCGGAAACGTCTTCGCCCCGGGGCGGGACTTCATCCGGCGCGAGCCCGTGGGGGTGTGCGTGGGCATCATCCCCTGGAACTTTCCGCTGAGCATGGCTTTCTGGAAAATCGCCCCGGCCATTGCCATGGGCAACACCGTTGTATTAAAGCCCGCCACCTCCACACCGCTGGGTGCGCTCATTGTTGCGGAAGCCGCCAAGGCCGCCGGCATCCCCGACGGGGTGGTAAACGTCATCGCCGGGCCGGGCGGAGAACTGGGCAACACCCTGTGCACCCACCCGTCAGTGGACAAGATCGCCTTTACCGGCAGCACCGAGGTGGGGCGGCAGATCATGAAGATGGGCGCGGATACGGTAAAAAAAGTCACCCTGGAACTCGGCGGCAAGTCAGCCAACATCGTGCTCGATGACGCGGATCTGGACATGGCCGTGGAAGGGGCCATATTCGGGACGTTTTTCCACCAGGGCCAGGTATGCGAATCCGGCACCCGCGTGCTGGTGGCCGCAAAGGTCTATGACGAATTTCTGGAAAAAATGAAAAACCGCGCAGAAAACCTGCGCATCGGCTACCAGCTCGATCCGGCATCCCACCAGGGGCCGCTGGCCAATTCAGCCCAGCTCTCCACGGTCGAGCAATATGTCAAGCTGGGTAAAGAAGAAGGCGCACAGCTTGTCACAGGAGGCGAGCGCGCAAAAATCGAAGGCCTGGAAGACGGATTTTATTACAAGCCCACGATTTTCGCGGATGTTGACAACCGCATGCGCATTGCCCAGGAAGAGATCTTCGGCCCGGTGGTCTGCGTGATCAAGTACGACACCGAGGACGAGGCCGTGGAAATTGCCAATGACTCCATCTACGGCCTGGCCGGCGGGGTGTTTTCGGCCAGCAACGCCCGGGCCGAGCGCATCGCGCGCCGGATCCGCACCGGTACCATGTGGATCAACAACTATCATGCATTCGGGGATTTCTGCCCGTTTGGCGGATACAAGCAATCGGGCGTCGGCCGGGAACTGGGAGAAGCCGGATTAAAGGAATACACCCAGATCAAGCGGGTCCACGTTTCTGCCAGCGCCGATCATCAGAGCAACTTCATGATGAAGATGTTTTCCGATGACCCCAGCATCCCGTTTGTCCAGTACATCACCCCCACTCTGGTGCTCGCCGGCCGGGGCAGCCTGCCGTCAGTTTACCGGGAAGTGGTCCGGCTGGGCGGCAGCCGGGCGCTGGTGCTCACGGACAAAGGCGTGCGTGCGGCAGGACTGACCCGGCTGGTCGAAGACGCGCTGGGCGATTTCTGCGCCGGCGTGTATGACGATATCTCCCAGGACACCGACCTTGCAACCGTGGACAAAGCCGTGGACATGGCCCGGGAAAAAGGCGCGGACATCATCGTCAGCGTGGGCGGCGGCAGCGTGCTGGACACGGCCAAGGCGGTGTGCGTGACCCTGAAAAACGGCGGCAAGGCAGACGACCACGTGGCCCTGATGCGCCTTACCGAACCCCAGACACCGCACATCGCAATTCCCACCACATCGGGCACGGGCAGCGAGGTCACCAACGTCTCTGTGATCAAGAGCAACACGGCCGGGCGCAAGGTCTACATCGTGGACCCCTATATCACGCCGAACACGGCCATCCTGGATCCGCGTTTTACAATCGGCCTGCCGGCCGGCCTGACCGCCACCACGGCCATGGACGCCATGACCCACGCGGTTGAGGCGCTTACCTCAACCATGTCCAATCCCCTCTGCGACGGACACGCCCTGCAGGCCATCCGGCTGATCCGGGAAAATCTGCCCAGGGTGATTGCCGACGGAAAAGACGAGCCGGCCAGAAACAACATGCAGATGGCAGCTACGTCCGCCGGATGGGCATTTGGCATCGCCCAGGTGGGCCTGGCCCATTCCATGGCCCATACCGTGGGCATGTTAAGCAATGTGCCGCACGGTGCGGCATGCGGGATTGCGCTTCCCGCGGTTATGCGGTTTAATATCGATTATGCAACAGACAAGCTGGCGCTTGCCGCGCAATCCCTTGGCGTAAGTAATGGCCAAACGGAAAACAGGGAAATTGCACTGGCCGGGGTCGAGGCGCTTGAAAAACTCATGGAGGACGCGGGCCATCCCATGCGGCTGAGCGAAGTGGGCGTCACCGAAGAAGATTTGGCCATGGCCCCCTTCCATGCCATTGCGGATACGCCCACGCTTTTCAATCCGCGGCCGGTATCCGATCCCAATGAGGTGGCAGAACTCTTCAAGCAGGTGTTCTAGATTGCAAAAGCCCAACCCCCTCCGACAACGGAGGGGGTTGGCGATTCATCGGCTTGAATCCGGTGATCAGGCAAGCTTCTTACCGGCGCCCGGTCCCGGGGACACCCCGTAAATCTCCTCGATCTGCAGAATCACAACGCCTTTGGATTTCAGCGGCTGGCCCACCTTGTTTCCCAGTTCCTCGATCCACTTGGCGGTATCCTCATAGCGCTTCCCCGATGTTTCAATCGTGATCATGCCTTTTAGCTGGTAGCCCTCGTGGCCCTCCCAGAAAGTTACGGCTACGCGGGGATTGGACTTCATGTTGGCAAGCGTCTTGTTCAAAAACTGATCGGATATCAGGATGGTTTCATCGTCAATGATCTGCTTTGCCCCCACGGGAACGGCATTGGGGGTACCGTCCGGGGTCGCCGTTGCCAGAATTACTGCAGGAACCTTTTCAAACAGATCTTTCATCCGATTTGTCATCTGTGCCATTGCTGTCTCCTTTTGTTTCGGGTTCTGCCATGAATTTGAAAAATCGCAAGCATTGCCGCCAAATTTTGACGGTTTCGTAAAAAGGCTCGAAAATGTTTATGCCTCCAAGCAATAAAAATATAAATTTCTGATTTTACTTAAACACTTAACACTTAACACTGCCTGTACAAAAGACTTTTTACAGGCTTGTCAACCTTTCTTCATAAAACAAACAATATGGCACCACGAACGCAGATGTCAAACTGCAAAATCCGGAAGTGGCCATGTCGCGGCTGCCATTGAATCCGTCCGCGGCATATGATAATAGCATTCTGCAGGCACATGAAACCAATCGCATCAAATCCGGTGAAAAACAATGACAAATCAACGCTCCCCGAACGAACGCTTCACCCATATCAGCGAGGTGCTCACCCGGGTTGTCGGCCAGATCCGGCGGGAAACAGACACCGAGCTTTCGCGTATCCAGCAGATCTGGCAGCAGGTGCTCGATCCGGTGATCGCTGAAAACAGCCGGCCTGCGGCGCTGAAAAACGACATTTTGCTGGTGCATGTGGCAAGTTCCACAGTGACCCAGCAAATGCGATTTCTCACCCCGGATATCATTGAACAACTCAACCGGGTCCTGGGAGATGAGCGCATCGGCAAAATCCAGTACAAGATGGGCCCGGTTTATCCACAGGGCGGCAAATGAGCGAATGGACGCATGATACGTTTTTCCGCGGCCGGATTTCCTTGAAACAGCCGCCAGACGGATACCGTTTTTCCGTGGACGCGGTGATTCTCGGCAACCTGGCCCGGGTCAAACCCCGACACCGCATCCTGGATCTGGGCACCGGCTGCGGGGTCATCCCGCTGATCCTGTGCTACCGGCACCCGGAAGCCGGTCCCGTTTTCGGCGCGGAAATTCAGCCGGAACTCGCGGAACTCGCAGCAGTGAACACCCGGGAAAACCGGATGGGCGACCGGATCACCATCCTGGAACGGGATGTAAAATCCATGACCCCGGCGGATACCGGCGGACGCGTTGATGCGGTGGTATGCAACCCCCCGCATTTTGCGCCCAACTCCGGACGCATTAATCCGGACGCCCAAAAGGCCGTAGCCCGCCACGAAATCAGCATCACCCTGTCCGAGCTGACCGCGGCCGCCGGCCGAATGCTTGCCCCAGGCGGCCGGATGATTGTAATTTATCCGAGCGAACGGCTCGTGGATCTGCTCGATGCCATGCGGCAGGCGCAAATCGAGCCCAAGGCCCTCCGGATGATCCACCCCGGGCCAAACACGCAAGCCCAGCGGGTGCTGGTGAACGCAGCCCTGGGGAAAAACCCCGGCGTCAAGATTGAGCCGCCCCTTTACATCCGCAGAGATGCCAACAGCTATACAGACGAACTCGAGGCCATGTTTGCCCCGTAAAGCCGGCATGACGCCAACGCCGCGAATAAATTATGTTTGACAACAAATCCGGAAATGGATACGTTTCTTGCCGGAATCCAGCATCCGGACATAGATATTATCCGGGCAGCAGCGCATCAAGCGGAGAGGTGGCCGAGTGGCTGAAGGCGTCGGTCTCGAAAACCGGTGTCCCGTTACACGGGACCGTGGGTTCGAATCCCACCCTCTCCGCCACATAACCCTCCGAAATCATAACTATATTCTCGGATATTCATAAAAACCAAACATTCAATTATAACCTTCCATTTTTAAATATATATTATACCGGGGTAGGCTTACAAACAAGATGCAAACAACGCAAACCGTGCATAGACACAGAAATTTTTGAAAAAACCCCCGATAGCCCATAATTATCAATTCCAGCCAAAAAATTTTGTATTCCAACCACCCAACTCTAATTTTCCTTTAATGATCCCGCATCCCCTCCCCTATCCCCAACCAATCTGTCTCCAAAACCCCAACAACCATGGTAATTTCGGATGACCATATCCCCCAGATCTCACTTCAATATGGATTCTTCCTGAAATCATTATTTATGGATCAGGAGAGGATCCTATGGATGGCAAAGATCAATCGGAACAGGTGGCCGGAATCGTCCGGAATGAGTGGCCGACTTCACCGGAATACGCAGGATAGCAAAAATTATTAGGTTTCCAACTGGACTGGTTCTTCAGCCGCTGTGACAGCCCAAAATTGATCAGGTGTGATAATCCAAATTTGATCACCCCCCAAATAGGTCTTGGAGCTGGAGCAATGAGGTGTACACGGATTATACAGAGATTTGCAAAAATAGATATACATACTCCATTTCTAAATATTGAATGATTTCAGTATATAATTTTGCCTCGCCGCTTGAACGAAATGCAAATCTAATTTTGCAAACATTAGTAACCCCAATCTACTGAAAATCCTTAGCTGATATTTCAGGATTCATGGGGGTTTGGGACAAAATTTATTGTGGATCTGCTTACATACTTGGATTGGATTGTGAATAAATACTTAAGCGGGAGTTGGAGAAAAACGGTCTGAATTTGATTTGCAGTATACACCTTGGATGAAGTTGGTGCCTGGCCCTGGCTGAAACTAAAAAAACTCACGGCACTGAGTTCTTGAGATCTTCCGGAATGTATCTTCCCGGCACCGGGGTGACCCGCGGCATTGGCCCAAGCGGGCTTTGGTCCACCAGCAGCCGACAGCCGTATGTTTCCTCCAGCGTCTTGTAGGTAAGGACTTCACCCGGGGGCCCGCAATGGACTTTTCTGCCGAGATGCAAAAGCAGAAGCGTATCTGCGTACATGGCCGCCAGGTTGACATCATGGGAAACCATGATCACCGTGATCGCCTTTTCGGTCTTCATCTTTTCCATCAGGTCCATGACCCGGAGCTGATGCGCGATATCCAGGGCGGCGGTGGGCTCATCGAGGATCATGATCTCCGGCTCCTGGCATATGGCCCGGGCGATAAACACCCGCTGGCGTTCGCCGCCGCTTAACTGATCCATCCGACGATCGGCCAGGTGCCCGACTTCCATGAATTCCATGGCCTGCTCGGCCAGGGTGCGGTCATGAACGGATTCCAGTCCAAAGGTCCCGAGATGCGGGCTTCGGCCGAAAAGCACCACGTCCCGGACCCGGAACGGAAAATCCAGGGGGACCTGCTGTGGGACAAAGGCCATCTTGCGGGCAAGGGCTTTTCTGCCATAGCTCCGGATCGGATTTTCGCCGATGAAAATCTCTCCTGCATCCGGCCGGTGTATACCGGTTGTCAGCTTCATCAGCGTGGTTTTGCCCGAACCGTTGGGGCCGATCACGATAAAGCATTCCCCCTTGTCAACGGCAAAAGAAAGCGCATCAAGCACCGGCTGATCCCCGTAGGAGGCACAAACGCCCTTGACTTCGATCGCCCGTGTCATCAACCGCCCCTTCTTCTGAGCAGGAAAATAAATACCGGTGCGCCTACCATGGCGGTAATCACGCCGGCCGGCATCTCCCCCTGCCGGGGCAGGGTTCTTGCCAGAAGATCACAGATTACCAGGTAGGCGCCGCCGCCGAAAATGCAGGCCGGCACCAGCACCCGGTGATCCGAACCCATCAACAGGCGCAGCAGATGGGGAATCACCAGTCCCACAAAGGCAATCAGCCCGCACTGGGCCACAGTGGCACTGGTCATAAACGAGGTGATCACCAGCAGGGTCAGGCTGACCAGGCGGACATGGACACCCATGGACTGGGCCATTTCCCCGCCCATGAGCAGCAGGTTCATCCGATGGGACATCCAGAAGACCAGGATGAAACACGGCAGCACCATGACCCCCAGCGCCGTCACCTCGGCGGCGCTTGCAGAGGAAAGATCGCCCATGAGCCAGAACATGATGCTATGCAGCCTGGCATCCCTTGACAGGGATATCAGAAACATGATTACCGCCGAGCAAAACGCGTTGACCATGACCCCGGCCAACAGCAGGGACTCCTTTTTAGCCACGGTCCGGCCGGCGGCAATACCCAGCACCAGAAACAATGTCGTCATGCCGCCGATAAACGCCAGGATGCCCACTCCGGGAAATCGCGCCAGGCCGAGCAGTATCCCGATGATGGCGCCAATGGCAGATCCTCCGGAAATGCCCAGAATATAGGGTTCGGCAAGCGGATTGCGCAAAAGCGCCTGGAAGACCAGCCCGCCCAGAGACAGGGTGGCCCCGACCAGGGCAGCCAGGATCACCCGGGGAAACCGGATTTTCCAGATAATATCATGCATCATGCTTCCGCTGTGAAAAG
>JAIPES010000027.1 GCA_021737045.1 Desulfobacteraceae bacterium
AGTCTGATTTCAGATGGTGCCGTAAAAAGTTCAAGATCAAGGCTTGCGCAATTTCGAAGAATGCAGCGTACTTAGCCGTACGTGAAATTCTGAGAAATTGCGCGTAACGCAGATATTGGACTTTTTACGGCACCATCAAATATGGGAAAATAGAAATAGAGAGGGTTTATGGAAAAAGATGACGCCCGGCTCCGCCAGCAGATGGCAGAGCGTGCAAAAGACGGCGAATTGCCCTGTGCCGTGGCCTTTGAGATTGCAAACCGGCTAAATGCATCGCCGGCAGTCGTTGGCGCGTGTGCCGATGAAATGAGGATTCGCCTGGTAAAATGCCAGCTGGGGCTGTTTGGCTACAGCCCGGACAAAAAGATTGTCAAGGCCCGGCCTGAAGTTTCAGACGCACTGCGCCGGGCCATTGGCGAAAACCTGGAAAACGGGCACCTGCCTTGCCAAAGGGCCTTTGCCATTGCAGCGGATCTGGGCTTGCGCAAAATGGATATCAGCGGTGCCTGTGAAACCCTTGGCATCAAGATCAAGCCGTGCCAGCTCGGCGCTTTTTAAAACCCGACGCCGGGCTGGCTTGTCAGCAGATGCGAAATATTTATCGCAGAAACGGATTGGCGCGTTTTTCCTGGCCGATGGAGGTGGCCGGGCCGTGGCCGGTGTAGACCTTTGTGTCATCGCCCAGGGGAAACAGCTTGGTTTTGATGCTGGAAATCAGGGTTTGAAAGTCGCCCCCGGGCAGGTCGGTCCGGCCGATGGAGCCGGCAAAAAGCGTGTCGCCCACAAATACCATGTTGTCCGTGTGCAGGGAGATGCCGCCAGGGGAATGACCCGGGGTGTCCAGTACCCGGAGGCTGATTTCGCCAAAGGAGATGGTGTCGCCTTCCTGCACTGTCCGGTCCGGGGCCGGCGAGTTTTGGGCGGAAAGGCCGAAAGCCGCGGCGGTTCTCACCAGATCGGCAAGCATGGGCTCGTCTGCCGGGTGAATCACGATATCCGCACCGCTGGCCTTTTTGAGGTCATAATTTCCGCCCACGTGATCAAAATGACCGTGGGTGTTGATGATATATTTAAGGGTCAGGCCGTCTTTGGCCAGTTCCTTGAGGATTCGGTCTGCTTCGTCTCCGGGATCAATCACGGCGGCCGATTTGGTGCTCTCGCACCCTAGAATGTAGCAGTTGGCCATGATGGGGCCCACGGCAAGGGATTTTAAGATCAACGGCTTCCTCCTGTTTGCTTTTTTCTTTTGGCTTGTTCAGCGATTTCCACGATAGCGGCAACCTTGGGTTTCGGCGGCTCCGTGACCAGGCTGTTGTAGGTTTCAGCAGGAAGATTCTCCTTTAGATAAGCATCCACGTCAAAAATTTCCCACCAGCAGTCCAGTATCTTGAAACAGGGCAGGCTGTCAGCACCGCTGATCAGGCAGTAGCGAAACGGGATGATGCTGCCGAGCCTTGGGCAGCGGATCTCCAGGTTGTCTTTTTGCGGATCAGACATAACTTACACGCTTTTTAAATGCTGGGGTTTGGGATAATCCTCATACACCTTTTCAGATCCGTGTAAATCTTTCCGGGACAGCTCAATGTCTTTGATGTTACCGGAAAAATAAGCCTCATAGGCGCCCAGGTCAAGCAGGCCATGTCCGCTCCAGTTAAACAGAATCACCTTTTCTTTTCCTTCCTCTTTGGCTTTTTGGGCTTCTTCCACCACCAGGGCCAGGGCATGACAGCTTTCCGGGGCGGGAATGATCCCTTCGGTGCGGGCTGCCAGCACTCCGGCGGCATAGCTTTTGCTTTGGGTCACGGACCGGGCCTCGAAAAGTCCCTCGTCCACCAGCTGGCTCACCGTGGGGGCCATGCCGTGGTAGCGCAGGCCGCCGGAATGAACCGGGGGCGGCACAAAGGTGTGGCCCAGGCTGTACATGGGCAGAAGCGGGGTGTACTTGGCCGTGTCCCCATGGTCGTAGACAAAGGGCGCCTGGGTCAGGGTCGGACATCCGGCCGGTTCCACCGGGTAGATATCCACATTTTTGCCATGAATCTTGTCATAGGCAAAAGGAAAGGCCAGGCCTGCGAAATTGCTGCCCCCGCCGGCGCACCCGATAATTACATTCGGATATTCATTGACTTTTTCCAGCTGCCGCTTGGCTTCCAGGCCGATGATGGTCTGGTGGAGCATGACATGATTGAGCACGCTGCCCAGGGAATATCGGGTCTGGCCGCTTTCATCGGCCACAGCCGCCTCGATGGCTTCACTAATGGCAATGCCCAGAGTCCCCGGGGTGTCGGGGTTTAATTCAAGGGCTTCGCGCCCGGCCTTGGTGTCCATGCTCGGGCTGGGCACGCAGTTGCCGCCCCAGGCCGCCATCATGGTCTTGCGGTAGGGCTTTTGATCAAAGCTGATGCGCACCATAAAGACCTTGCATTCCAGGCCGTACTGGCAGCAGGCAAAGGACAGGGCGCTTCCCCACTGGCCGGCACCGGTTTCAGTGGTCATTTTTTTGATCCCGAACTCCTTGTTGTAATAGGCCTGGGGTACGGCGGTATTGGGTTTGTGGCTGCCCGGCGGGCTCACGGATTCGTTTTTGAAATAGATCCGGGCCGGGGTGTCCAGTGCCTTTTCCAGATTGTAGGCCCGCACCAGGGGAGTGGGATGCCAGATGGACAGCACATCCATCACCTCATCGGGTATGTCGATCCACCGCTTGGTGCTGACTTCCTGCTCAATTAGGTTCATGGGAAAAACAGGGGCGAGCTGGTCCGGGGAAAGGGGGTTTCCGTCCGGTCCAAGCGGGGGGTTGATCTTGATATCCGCCAATATGTTATACCATTGCCGGGGAATTTCCTCCGGCTTCAGGAAGATTTGTCTGTTTCGCATTCAGGGCTCCTTTTTGAGTTACAGTGGACATATCGTTGCCGGATGCTGTCGAGAATTCCGTTGATAAACGCGCCGGATTTCTCTGTTCCATATTTTTTGCCGATATCAATGGCCTCATTGATGGCCACCTTCTCGGGAATGTCATTGCAGAAAAGCATTTCATACACGGCAATGCGGATGACATTGCGATCCACGTAATCCATCCGCGCCAGTTTCCAGTTGCTGGACGTCTCTGCCAGGCGACCGTCGATTTCCGCCTTTTTGGCCACCACCCCCCGCACCAGTTCCAGGCCGAAGGACCGCACTTTTTCCTGGGGCTCCAGCAGTGTACACAGTTCCTGGATCATCTCCTCGGAATCGTCTCCCAGGGTGTCCATGCAAAACAATGCCTGAAGCGCCATTTCCCTTGATTTCCGGCGAATTTTCATAAGAAAAGGGTTACGCCTTTATCAGATCGGACAGATTGGCCATTTCAATTGCGGAAACAGCCGCGTCCCATCCCTTGTTGCCGGCTTTGGTACCGGCGCGTTCAATGGCCTGTTCAATGGTATCGGTGGTGATGACGCCGAAAATAATCGGCACCCCGGTATCCATGCCGGCCGCAGCGATTCCCTTGGATACCTCGGCGCTGACATAGTCGAAATGGGGGGTGGAGCCCCGGATCACGGCACCCAGGCAGATTACGGCGTCATATTTGCCGCCTGCGGCCAGTTTTTTGGCGATAAGGGGGATTTCAAACGATCCGGGTACCCTGACAACCTCGATGTCTGCATCATTGGCGCCGCTGCGCACCAGCGCGTCCAATGCGCCGGAAAGCAGTTTGTCAGAGATAAAATCATTGAAACGGCTGACCACAATGGCAAAGCGCCGGCCTTCGGCCAACAGATTGGCTTCGATGAATTTAGGCATGAGCCTTTTTCCCCTGGTCTTTGGTTTTGTCTTCTGCTGAAACGCTTAAATAATGGCCCATCTTGAGCTGTTTGCATTCCAGATAGCAACGGTTGTAGTCATTGGGCTCGGTTTCAATGGGCACCTGGTCCACGACGCTTAAGCCGTAGCCTTCCAGGCCCACGATCTTCTTGGGATTGTTGGTGATCAAACGCATTTTGCGTACCCCGAGATCCGCCAGCACCTGGGCGCCGATGCCGTAATCGCGCAGGTCAGCCTTGAATCCGAGCTTTTCATTGGCCTCAACGGTATCATAGCCCTGATCCTGGAGAACGTAAGCCTTGAGCTTGTTGACCAGTCCGATGCCCCGGCCTTCCTGGCGAACATAGAGCAATACGCCGCATCCTTCCTTTTCCATCATGACCATGGCCTTGTGCAGCTGCTCGCCGCAGTCACATCGCATGGAGCCGAAAATATCACCGGTCAGGCACTCGGAGTGCACCCGTACCAGGGTGGGGGCTTCCGGGTCAATGTCGCCCTTTATCAAGGCGATGTGCTGGAAATCATCCACGTCGTTTTCATACACCCGGACCCTGAAAGTGCCGGCGAAACCGGTGGGAATCTCGGTTTCCACCACGCTTCGCACAAAGGATTCGGTGCGCATGCGGTATTCGATCAAATCGGCAATGGTGCAGATGCCGATGCCGTGCTCTTCGCTGAATTTTTCCAGCGAGGGCATCCGGGCCATGGTGCCGTCTTCATCCATGATTTCACAGATCACCCCGGCGGGTTTCATGCCGGCGAGCCGGGCCAGGTCCACCGAGCCCTCGGTCTGGCCGGTGCGCACGATCACCCCGCCCCGGCGGGCACGAAGGGGGAATACATGGCCGGGCATGACCAGATCATCCGGGCCGGCTTCGTCGGAAATGGCCGTTTGGATAGTCGTGGCGCGGTCTGCCGCAGAAATGCCCGTGGTGACACCTTTTTTTGCCTCAATGGAGACCGTAAAACCGGTTTCAAACTGGGAGGTGTTGTGCTGCACCATCATTGGAAGGCCCAGGTCTTCCACCTTTTCCGGGTTTAAAGAAAGGCAGATCAGGCCGCGGCCGTATTTGGCCATGAAATTGATGGCCTCGGGAGTGACCGCCTCTGCGGCCATGGTCAGATCGCCCTCGTTTTCCCGGTCCTCATCGTCGACCAGGATGACCATTCTGCCGTCCCGGATCTCCTTGATGGCTTCTTCAATCGATAAATGTCCCATTGTTTTATACTCCGTAAATTTCATGGAAACGCGAAAACCGCCCGGAGTTCACACGGCAGGGGGTTTCGTGTCCATTTGTTATTTGGGGCAAAATCCGTGAGATCAGGTTGCAATGCCCTGAGGTTTAAAGAAATCCGGTTTTTGCCAAAAATGTCATATCAATTTTTTCCTGCCGGGATTCGCCGGAGTTGTCTCCCTTTAAGAATTTTTCCACGTATTTTCCGATCAGGTCGGTTTCAATATTGACCCGGTCGCCGGGGTTTTTCAGCCCCAGGGTGGTAATTTTTGCCGTATGGGGGATCACCGCGATTTCAAACCGTCCTGCGGCACAGGTGTTGACTGTCAGGCTGATGCCGTCTACAGCCACTGATCCCTTGGCAATCAGATACCGGCTGATTTGTTCGGATACGGCAAAGCCGAATACCATGGACCCGCCCATGTCTTTTTTATGCGTGATCTGTGCACTGCCGTCTATATGGCCGGATACCAGGTGGCCGTCTAACCGGTCAGACAGGCGAAGGGCCCGCTCCAGGTTCATTTTCAGGCCGGCCCGGGCATCGGCCAGGGTGCTGCGGGAAAGGGTCTCGGCAGAAACATCCGCGGAAAACCGGTTTCCGGAAATTTCCACCGCTGTCAGGCATGCGCCGTTGACCGCAATGCTGTCGCCGATGCGGGTGCCGTCCAGGTCAAAATCAGCGGAAATGGTCAGCCGCCGGCCGGTTCCCGCAGGCTCGCTGTTTGCCAGGGTGCCCAGACCTTCGATAATTCCGGTAAACATTTTTCTGCCTGCTGTTAAATAAGGTGTTAAACCCTAACACGCTAAAACCTTAAAACTTTCTATTTATATCAAGTTGAACCAAATGGCAAACATGTTTTGCCGCCTGGGGGGATTTTTAAATAACAAGCCTGGATCATTTGATATACCCCTGAATCAGAAAATCATCTCCGATCTGCTCGGTTTCCATGTCTGTTACGGAAATTGCCGAGGACATCAGCTGCGGCCCAGGCCCGCTGCAGATGCCAATGCCGTCGCCTCCGAGAATCTTCGGGGCATAAAAAAAGCAGATTTTGTCAACCAGGCGGTCTTGGAGAAAGGCGGCGGCAACCCGGCTGCCGCCTTCCACCAGCAGGCTGGTGATGTTTAACTGCCCGAGCTTTTCCATCAGGGCATCAAGGTCCACCCGGTTCTGTTTTTCCGGCAGGTACAGGATCTGTGCGCCTTGCTGCTCCAGGCGGGCGGCCTTTTGGGGGTCGGCATTTTCTGATGCGGCAACCATGGTGGGTGCATTGGATTGCTGAGAAAGCATTTTGGCGGTTTCCGGCATGGAAAGCCGTGTGTCCAGAATCACCCGGACCGGGTCCCGGCCGGTGCAGTTTTCCAGGCGCGTGGTCAGGCTCGGATCATCGGCAGCCACCGTGTTGATCCCCACCAGGATGGCATCGCAGCAGTGGCGCATTTGGTGCACCCGGGCCCTGGCGGCCGGGCCTGTGACCCACTTGGCATCCCCGGTGAGCGTGGCGATTTTGCCGTCCAGGGTGGCTGCGCATTTGAGCAGCACAAAGGGCCGCCGGGTCTGAATGTAATGGATAAAAAATTCATTGAGCTTACGGGCCTGCGGTTCACAAATCCCGGTTTCCACATTTATCCCGCAATCAGCCAGAAACCGGGCGCCTCCGCCGGCCACTTCCGGGTTGGGATCGGTCATGGCGCAGACCACCCGGGTGATGCCCGCCTCAAGGATGGCTTTTGTGCACGGCGGGGTGCGGCCCTGGTGGTTGCAGGGCTCCAGGGTGACATACATGGTGGCCCCCCGGGTACGGCTGCCGGCATCGGCAATGGCGTTTACCTCGGCATGCGGGCCGCCGGCTTTTTCGTGCCAGCCGCGGCCGATGATCTGTCCGTCCTGTACAATCACCGCCCCCACCATGGGATTTGGTGATGTGCGGCCGGTGCCTTTTTCAGCCAGCTCAAGGGCTGTTTTCATGTAATGATCATCCGGATGTTTCATGGGCAAAACCTGTTATTGTATCCGCAGCACCCGTCTTACTGGGTCAAGTTAAACATAAGCATTTTCTGAAAAAAAAGAACGGCTCCGCAAAAGGGCCGCGGAACCGTTTTTCTGGTGTACTGCAAAATGGTTGTTATCTCTGGTCCAGAAGGGTTTTGAGTTCTGTGACAAAGTCGTTGACGTCCTTAAAGTCCCGATATACCGAGGCAAACCGCACGTAGGCCACCTTGTCGAGTTCATGGAGGCGTGACATGATTTTCTCTCCGATCACCCGGGAGGGGATTTCCTTTTCCTCTGCCTCCCGCAGGTCGCGCTCAAGTTCCTCGATAAAGGCCTCAATGACATTCATGCTGATTTCGCGCTTCTCGCAGGCCCGTTTGAGTCCGGAGCGGACCTTGTCCCGGTTAAATATCTCCCGCCGCTTGTCTTTTTTGATGATCATCAGCGGGATTTCCTCCACGGTCTCATAGGTGGTGAACCGCCGCCCGCACAAAAGACATTCCCGTCGCCGGCGGATGGCGTTTCCTTCTTTGCTCAGCCGTGAATCAATGACCTTGTTATCGTTTTCATTGCAAAACGGGCATCGCATCAGCTGCCTCCTTTGACCTGCCGCAGCCGGATACCGGCTTCTTCGAGCAGGGCGGTGGACAACTCATCCGCATATCCTTCCTGGTAACAGATTTCGGTGAGCCCGGCATTGATAAGCATTTTCGTGCAGATGGCACAGGGCAGGTTGGTGCAGTAAAGGCTTGCTCCTCGGATGGCCACCCCGTGGTATGCGGCCTGGATGATGGCATTTTGCTCCGCATGAATGCCGCGGCACAATTCATGGCGCTGGCCGGATTCGATGTTCATGCTCTCACGCAGACAGCCCACCTCGGCGCAGTGCCGGATTTTGGCGGGCGCGCCATTGTAGCCCGTGGCCAGCACCCGGTGCTCCTTGACCAGCACCGCCCCCACGGCCCGGCGAAGGCAGGTGGAGCGCCGGGCCACGAGATTGGCAATATCCATGAAATAATCATCCCAGGCAGGGCGCTGGCCGGTTGGGGTCATAAATGTTTTGCCTTTTCATTGCAAGGCGTCCGGACCGCTGGTTTTGACAAATTTTGGCAGCGGACAATCGATGCACGCCTTTATGGAGTTTGCGCAAACAACGGAAACCCGGCGCAAAGTTCCTGCACTTGCTGCCGGATGCCTTCAATGCGGGCGGTGTCATCAGGGTGCTTGAGCACATCCAGGATAAATGCCCCGATTTTTTGCATTTCCGCCTCTTTCATGCCCCGGGTGGTCACCGCCGGGGTGCCGATGCGGATGCCGCTGGTGACAAAGGGGCTTTCCGTATCAAAGGGTACGGTGTTTTTGTTTACGGTAATGCCGGCCATGCCCAGTGCTTCTTCTGCTTTTTTGCCTGTAATGGAAAGGTTTCGCAGGTCTGCGAGCATCATGTGGTTGTCAGTGCCCTCGGAAATGAGATCCACGCCGTTTTGCTGAAGTACGGAGGCAAGAGCACGGGCGTTGGCCACCACATCGGCCTGGTAAGCTTTGAACTGTTCACTGGCGGCCAGTTTGAAGGCCACGGCCTTGGCTGCGATCACGTGCATCAGGGGCCCGCCCTGGATCCCGGGAAAAATTTCCTTGTTTAACACCTTGTCCAGGTCGGTTTTGGCCAGAATCAGCCCACCCCTGGGACCGCGCAGGGTCTTGTGGGTGGTGGAGGTGACCACGTCGGCATGGGGCACGGGCGAGGGGTGATGTCCGGTTGCCACCAGCCCTGCAATGTGGGCCATGTCCACCATCAACCAGGCGCCAACGGATTTGGCAATCCGGGAGAAAGCCTCGAAATCGATTGTCCGTGAATACGCGCTGGCTCCGGCAATGATCATTTTGGGCCGGTGCTTTTCAGCCAGGGCCGCCACCTGGTCGTAATCAATGGTGCCTTCTTCCCTGGTGACACCGTAATGGGCAAACTTGTAAAACCGCCCTGAAAAACTGGCCGCAGCGCCGTGGGTCAGGTGGCCGCCGTGGGAAAGATCCATGGCCAGGATGGTGTCACCCAGTTCCAGAAGGGCGAAAAACACGGCCATGTTGGCCTGAGAGCCGGAATGGGGCTGTACATTTGCGTATTCGGCGCCAAACAGCGCTTTTGCCCGGTCAATGGCCTTGGTTTCAGCGATGTCGACATATTCGCAGCCGCCGTAATAACGTTTGTCCGGGTATCCTTCGGCGTACTTGTTTGTCAGCACGCTGGACTGGGCGCTCATGACCGCAGGGCTGACAATGTTTTCCGAGGCAATGAGCTCCAGGGTGGTTTTCTGGCGGTCATATTCCCGGGAAATGGCTTCTGCGATTTCCGGGTCAGCTTTTTTGACAATGGACAGATTCAGGGACAGATCATCGGCGGTTGCATTTTTATCTGTAATATCTCTCAAAGGTCAGTTTCCTCCACAAAATTTTTCCAGCCGCTGGCTGTGCCGCCCGCCCTCAAAAGGGGTTTGAATCCAGGCTTGCACAATCTCGCGGGCCAGTTCAGTGCCGATCACTCTTCCGCCCAGTACCAGGATGTTGGCGTCGTTGTGGCGGCGGCTCATGATGGCGGAAAACAGGTCGTTGCACAATGCCGCGCGCACCCCGCCAAACCGGTTGGCCACCATGGACATGCCGATGCCGGTGCCGCAGATCAGAATCGCGCGCTCATACTCGCCGCTGTCCACCTTGCCGGCAACACGGGAGCCGAAATCAGGATAATCCACGGACTGTTCAGAGTCAGTTCCAAAGTCGTCAACTTTAAAGTCAAGTGAAATCAAATAGTTTTTTACGATCTCCTTGAGTTCGTAGCCTGCGTGGTCAGAACCGATGGCAAGGGGAAGCATCCTGGGCCTCGTTTTCCTTTTGGTTTGGTTGGGTTTGGGTGCGTACGGGACGAACCGGCAATATTGCCGAGGGATTACGACTGGGTTTTTTTAATGATGTAGTTGATGGCGTCTTCCACGGTTCGCAAGTTTTCGGCGTCTTCGTCGGGCACCTCGATATCAAACTGTTCTTCCATGGTCATGATCATTTCCACGATGGCCAGGGAATCGGCCCCCAGATCATCAATTAATGATGCCTTGGGTACCACGTCAGCCGGGTCCACCTCAAGTTTTTCGGAAATGAGCTTTTTGACCTTGTCTTCGATTGTCATGATCGCCGATCCCCTTACGCTTCGGTCTCAATAACGGTACGGCCCTTGTAATTGCCGCATTCCGGACACGCCCGGTGGCTCATAACCGCCTCGCCGCACTGGGTGCACCGGCTTAAGGCCGGGGCCTGGGCTTTTTGGTGGGTTCTGCGCTTGTCCCGCTTGGACTTGGATACCTTGTGCTTGGGTACTGCCATTTGAATAATCTCCCAACTATTTGAAATAATTTATTAAATATATTAACTGCCGGTAAATGATCATTTAAAACCAATAGGGTAAAATCTTTTTCATGTCAAGGGATTTTGAAGGTCGGAAAAAAGCATTCTTGATTTTTATCATATTGTCGGCTAAATTAAATAGTTTTCTTTTATAACGATACTGAGTTTTGAAATCCATAACCCGTAAACCACAGGACAGATTTGTATATGGAAACCCTCATCACCCGTTTCCCGCCAAGCCCCACGGGGTTTTTGCACATCGGCGGCGCGCGCACGGCGCTTTTTAACTGGCTCTACGCCCGGAAAACCGGCGGCCGTTTCATTCTCCGGTTCGAGGACACGGACGCGGAAAGATCCACTCAGCAATATGTGGACGCCATTGTCGATGCCCTTCAGTGGCTGGGCATTGATTGGGATGAAGGCCCCTTTTATCAGTCCCGGCGTCTGGATGTATATGAAAAATATATTCAGCACCTGATTGATACGGGCAGCGCCTATTACTGCACCTGCTCCAAAGAAAAGATCGAGGCCATGCGCCAGCAAGCCGCCCAAAGCGGGGGCAAGCCCAAATATGACGGCACCTGCCGGGAAAAAAATCTGCCGCCCACACCCGGGGCGGTGGTGCGGTTTAAATCCCCCCTGATGGGAAACACCGTGGTGGAGGACAAGATCCGGGGCAATATTGTTTTTCCCAATGCCGAACTCGACGATTTCATTATCCGCCGCAGCGACGGCATGCCCATATACAACCTGGCCGTGGTGGTCGATGACATCAGCATGGGGGTCAACACCATTATCCGCGGCGATGATCATATCAGCAACACCCCCAAGCAGATTCTGCTCTACCGGGCCCTGGGCGCGGAGGTGCCGGATTTCGGCCATGTACCCATGGTGCTGGGCCCGGACAAGGCGCGGCTGAGCAAGCGGCACGGGGCCATGAGCGTGACCGCCTACCGGGATATGGGCTATTATCCCGAGGCCCTGCTCAACTACCTTGTGCGCCTGGGCTGGTCCCACGGGGACCAGGAGTTTTTCACCCGCGAAGAGCTTATTGAAAAATTTGACATCGAGCACATAGGCCGGTCTGCCGGGGTGTTTAACCCGGAAAAACTCCTGGCGTTAAATGCCGAGCATATCCGCAGCACGCCGGTTGAAAAACTGGCGCCTCACCTGATCGGGTTTTTGGGCGGCCACGGGATTGCAGCCGAAGACAACGCGTTTTTACACGGGGTGATCAAGACCCTGCAGCCCCGGTCCAAGACCTTTGTGGAAATGGCTGAGGCTGCGGTGTTTTATTATTCGGCCCCGGAAAACTACGAGGAAAAAGGGGTGAAAAAGTTTTTTAAACCCGAAGTGGCCGCGCCGATCCGGGATCTGATCGCGGAGCTGAAAAACACGGAAACCTTTGATGAAAAGCATCTGGAGCCCGCGTTTGTAAAGGTCATGGAGGCCCATGACCTGAAATTCGGCAAAATCGCCCAGCCGGTGCGCCTGGCCCTGTCCGGCAAAACCGTGAGCCCGGGCATATTTGAAATGATCGAGATCCTGGGCCGGGATGAAACCATTGCACGGCTGGAAAAAGCCGCGGTGTTTATCCGTGATCAGGCTGAAAAACAGGCGTGAACCGGGTAAAAAATTTGGCTTGACACCATTTGGTTTTTTGTTATTTTATATAATTACAATTTTGCTGCTGAGGGTTGGTCTAGTGGCAAGACGACGGGTTCTGGCCCCGTTAACCCAGGTTCGAATCCTGGACCCTCAGCCACCAGATTAAACCAGATTAAAATTAAAAGGGATTGCGGAGAGCGCTTCGCAATCCCTTTTTTGATTTTTTGCGGTTTATCCCACTCCCGTCCCATCCCTGCAAAAATAAAAAGCCGGCCAGGGCGTGTTATCCCTGACCGGCTCCAGTTGCTGTCTTCAATTTCCCGCTTAAGGCGGATCCCGAGTCAAATTGGAGGCCCTCCTCAGGGTCGGCCGGGGTTGTGCGTGTTGAAAGTTGAAGCACGTTTTTCAGGAAGCCCTAACTTAAAAAATTACACTTTGTAAATTATTTCTTTACAAACCACCCGGGAGGTTTCTGCCCCCGGCTGATCGGGCGGTGGAAACGGCCGGTTTTGCGTATCCCCAGCCGTTTTTGCGCGATGGCATGTATATTGCTTCTCCTGGATAGAGTGGATCGGGGCCCGGTGGCGTCTTTTATGACGGGATGCCCGGCAAAGATTCGGCAACAACAACGCATCGTGCAGTGATCCCAGAGACTTGGCCGAGCATGAAAAGATCAGGCAGTTCACACTGTTTTCCGTGGAGCGAAACGAAATCACGCCCACCATGAAGATCAAAAGAAAAAAGGTGGCCGAAAAGTTCGGACAGGCAATCGAAAGCATGTATCAGCCCCCAAAGGAGAATTGAAAACAGAGGGCCAGACCACGAAATACAAGGAGGATCTCATGACTCAGGACAAAGAAAATCAATCCGGTAAAAAAGGTTTGAGCAGAAGGGACTTCATGAAAACCACCGGCGGCATGGCTGCGGTGGCCGGTCTGAGCGGCGGCGGACTCCTTTTGGGGGCCAAAAGCGCCGGGGCCGTGGAGATGCCAAAAAAATGGGATGAAGAATTTGACGTGGTCATTATCGGCAGTGGCTTTGCCGGCCTGGCAGCGGCGATCGAGGCCAAAAAAGCCGGTTCTTCAGTGGTGATTCTCGAGAAAATGCGCGTTCCGGGCGGCAACTCCATTATCAACGGTGGGTTGATTGCCGGAGCAGGCACTCCCTTGCAGGACAAGGAAGGAATCAAGGATTCTGCTGATACCATGTATCAGGACATGCTGAAAGCCGGATTGGGCATCAATCACCCGGAACTGGCCCGGATCGTGTGCGAAAAATCAGCTGAAACCATTATGTGGACAGTGGAGGACCTGGGCGTTGTATACAAAGAAAGAGTCACCCATCTGGGCGGCCATGCCGTGCCCCGCAGTTACTATACCACCAACAGTTCCGGCGCCGGCATCGTGCGTCCCATGCTCGACAGGGCTCGGTCCTTGGGATTGGACGTGAGAACAGCCATGTATCTGGAGCGTTTTTTCAAAGATGAAGACGGTCGGATCAAAGGCGTCAAAATTCGATCGGGTTATGTCTTTCCCCGCGCCGACAGCGGAAAGGCAAAGCTGATCAAGGCCAGAAAGGCCGTTGTTCTTGCCACGGGCGGTTTCGGTTTTGATGTGCCTTTCCGAACCATACAGGATCCGCGTTTGACCGCGGAAATCGATTGTACCAATCAGCCCGGCGCCACGGCAGACGGGTTGATTCAGGCCCTGCAGACAGGTGCCACACCGGTTCAGCTTTCCTGGATACAGCTTGGACCATGGGCCTCTCCTGACGAAAAGGGCATGGGAATTGGCTATATTTTTGCTATCAGTGCGGCTTTTCCTTATGGATTCATGGTGGATCCCAAAACAGGACAGCGTTTTGTCGACGAATTGGCCGACAGAAAAACCCGTGCAGATGCAATTTTGAAAACCGGGCATTTTGCAATTGGCATTGCAGATGAAAAAGGAGTCAAGCGAACGGCCATGCTTGACAAGATGGTGGAGCGAGGCATTGTTAAAAAATTTCCCAATCTGGAAGCACTTGCCGCCGAGTACGATATTAATGAGCCGGGCCTCAGGGAAACAGTGGAGAAATACAATGCTTATCTGAAAAAAGGAAAGGATGATGAGTTCGGCCGTCCCTTCCAGAGTGATGCAAAACCGGTTGAAAATCCCCCATATTATGCCATGAGATTGTGGCCCAAGGTCCACCACACCATGGGGGGCATTCAGATTGATAAGGAAAGCCGGGTAATCAGTATGGCCAGACAGCCCATTAAAGGGCTTTATGCGGCCGGCGAGGTCTGTGGGGGTGTTCATGGTGCTGTCCGTCTGGGCAGTAATGCAACGGTGGAATGTCTCGTGTTCGGGCGTATTGCCGGGAAAAGCGCGGCCAATCAAGATGTCTGGACATAGAAAAGATTCTTCTTTTAATGGATGAACCGGGGAGAAATCCGTTGAATTTTCAGTATAAGCATGCTGCGCTTCGCCTGACCTTTGTTTTTGCAGGTCTTATTCTGTCCGGGGTTTTTGTCGGCTGCTGTTTTGCAGCCGACAAAAACCCTTCTGTTCAGGGGGGCAATTGTCAGGGCTGCCATGGTGCTCAAGCGCAGGTACTTCCGGCCGGCCATGTGGAAACAAAGGGACAGAATATGGATTTTTGCGGGCAATGCCACCAGGGCCCGGAATCAAGCCTGAAAGGGAAGTTGCCATTGAGCCACAGCCATTTTCTTTCCGGCATCCATTGCGCTGAATGCCATGAAAAAATTGCTTCACCCGAGCCTCTGCGCACGAAACAATGTTTTTCTTGTCATATCAGTGCCGCAGAAGTAGCCAAACGCACTGCAGGCCAGAACCCCAACCCGCATAATTCGATCCATTACGGACCGGATCTGGACTGCGACCTTTGTCATCATGTGCACCGCCAGTCGGAGAATTTCTGCAATCAGTGCCATGAGTATACGTTCACGGTGCCTTGAAATGCCGCAGGGTTTTTCCTTTCCGGTTCCAGGACGACAGTGAATACCAGTAAAACCCTTTATATCCCGGGCACCTATGTCAAACGGCCGCAGGACGCGGGGCCGGCGGACCTCCGGTGCATCCGGGAATAGGAGCAGTGGAGAGTCCAAAATTCTGTACCATTTTATATGCTGCCGGATCGCATTAAAAATCCATTACAGCCCGCATCATGCAGGAAAGCATTGCCTGTTTTAATCATGCAGTCGCGGCTGAGCAATATATCCAACTGTATGAAAGGATGCTTCAACGCCCCCTATTAACCGATTCCGGCAAGGTGGTCATGGGACAAAAAGCCAAAACAGATTCCGGAAAGTTAAACTGTCAACAGCCAGGTTCAGTCATTCCCTTCGGCGTGGCAATGATAAATGATGAAAAACCACAGCAAAGGAAAGTGGCTAAAAACCGGAGGTGAAAGGAGCTTATTCCATGAATGAAAACCTGTTCGATAATGAGGTTCCAACCAATGGGGATGGATTGTCTGGGATTTCAATCTATACAACCGGACACAATGTAACTGAAGATGTTCTCGACGCTCGACTGTCAAGACACGGGTTCGGACGAGGGTACTTGTTGCTTGAATTGGAAAAATACCGTAAGGAAAATGAACAGCTGAGAATCTTTGTCCAGAAAACGGCGCAACATGCCATTAATGCAATGGAAAACGATCGCAAGGCCGTGGCCAGAGAGATACATGACAGCATTGGCGGCAGCTTAGCTGCGATCAAATTATTTCTGGAATTCAGACTGGACAGCGCGAACCTGTCGTCTTGTGATAGCGGCAAACCAATTGAGCAAATTATCAGATGTTTGGAAGAAACCATCCAAGAAACCAGTAACATTTGCCATCAATTGAACCCGAGAGCCCTTGAGGGTTTCGAACTGCCGGTCGCAATTTCAAAATCAATAGAAAGATTTAATCAGTTTTTTCCCAATATCGTGGTGGATTTTGAGCTCGACCTTTCCGTCGGGGCCATCTCTGAAAAAGTTAAAACGGTCGTTTATCGCGTTGTTCAGGAAGCTTTGAACAACATCGGCAAACACAGCGGAGCCGATGCTGTCAAAATCAAGTTGACCACGTTTCATAATCAAATTTTACTCAAAGTGGAAGACAACGGATACGGTTTCGATATCCGTGCGGTTGATACGGATCAGTCGCACCAAGGCTTTGGAATGCGCGCCATGAGGGACCGCATAGAGCTCTGTGAAGGGAGTTTTCAGATGCAATCCAAACTTGGCAAGGAAACCACCCTGTCGGCAACAATTCCAATCAGATGATGATGCAAGAATCTTGATTCAGGAGACGTTGAGATGGGCAAAATCGCAAAGCCGTAATTGAAAAGGCTGATCCCGGAGCAATGGACAATGGCGAAGGGCTGGTGATATTTGCCATTGGGGCAAGCACAGCCGGGCCAATTACATTCATGAGTGCAGCATTACTTGCCAGTCCATTCTCATTGGAGATTTGCTTTATCCGGACTGGGGCGATCACTTCAGGCAGGATTTTCCCGGGTTCAAGGCTGTGGGTGAGGTGTTGGGAATTGAATTTTAGATGGTCAACAGCGATTCCCATCGTTGCGCTTCGGTTTCCGCCGGCAGGCCCCGGGCCTTTAAAATGGCGATGATTTTCTCGTCATTGAAGCGCAAAAACGGATCCACCCGCTTTTCCTCATCTAAGGCGGCCCAGACATGGTCAGGGTCGTATTTGGCCATATATGCATCCAGATGCGCATTGTCGGGCTCAAGGCTTCTGGCAAATGCCACGTATTCCTCCACATAATCATGGCCGGCATACACGGCAGTGTCGCCGGGCAGTTGCAAAAGGGTCTTGATGGATTGCAGAAACCGCTGGTGGTCTCCTGTGAAACACCGGCCCACTTTTCCGTTAAACAGGGTGTCGCCTGAAATCAAAATGCTGTCAAAGTAAAAGCAGACAGAATCCTCTGTGTGTCCGGGGGTGTGAAAAACCCGGATCCATTGGTTTTCCATCCGGATTTCTTTTTGGCCGATGAGGGTATCAAAGTCCAGAAACTCTGCGTTTGTCCCGGAAAGCAATGGCCGGTTGCCCGTGGTGTGATCCATGTGGGAATGGGTGTTGGTGACATATTGTAACGCAAGATCCCGGTCTTTGACAAACGACAGGATCTTTTCTGCTGCACCGCCGTCAATGGCCATTGCGGTTTTGTCCCCGTAAACCAGATAGCCCAGATTGTCGGCCCCGTATCGGAATTGTTTGATCTGCATTGCTTTTCTCCCGGTTCGCCGTTGTTTTTCTGATCAAACGCTTTGTTGATGGCGCCATAAAAAGTCTGATTTCAGATGGTGCCGTAAAAAGTTCAAGATCAAGGCTTGCGCAATTTCGAAGAATGCAGCGTACTTAGCCGTACGTGAAATTCTGAGAAACTGCGCGTAACGCAGATATTGGACTTTTTACGGCGCCATCTTTGTTTGCTGTAAAAGAGCGCAGGAAACATTTGTTTTGCCCAGTATAAAGTGCAATGCCAGAACGGTCAATAGATACCATGCGCTCACGGCCCGGGGGCAATCCTTGTGTATCCTGGTCGAAGGTGATATAAAAAACTTTTCATTTCCGGATCAACATGCCCGACACAAGGAGAATGATACAGTGAGCTGGTGGAAGCAAATTAGTCTGTCCAAGCGGATTGTCGCCCACGTTGCCCTGCTTGAGCTGATTACCCTCCTGATCGGCGCAATGGCCATCTGGTATGCCCTGGGATTCCGCGATACGGTCAACACACTGGTGGACCGGCAGCTCAAGGTCATGGAAGCCTCCAGGCAGATGGAGAGCGCCCTGGCCAATCAGAAAGGTTTTGCAACCTATTATTTTTTGGACGGCGATCCCAAATGGCTAAAGGAACTGTCCCATTACCGTGAGATTTTCCGCAAATGGTTCGAGGTCGCCGAAAAAATGGAGCAGCCGTCGTCCCATGCCGAACTGGTAAAACAGATCGGCCGCCAGTATGATCAATATGTGAGCAAAAAAGACCGTATCATTGAAATGTATCGAAGCGGCGACCGGGAAAAGGGCGAGCAGATGCACTGGGATGTGCGCAACCAGTTTTTTGAATTAAACCGGATGTGCCGGGTGTATAACCGGTTAAATGAGGAGGAGATCCACCGGTTCCGGGAAAACGTCCGGGGAAAATCAGCCGCCATGAGTTCCTTTGTGGTGGCAGGACTGATTGTTTCGGTTGTGCTGGGGGTCTTTATGGCCTTTTTGCTCATTGTCCGGGTCATCGGCCCCATCCGCCGGCTTGCTGCAATGGCTCCGGATGCCCACGAGCATCCAGGGCCGGCCAATGAGGTGGCTTTGCTCGATGACCGGGTTCGGGACATGCTTGCGGACATGGACCGGACACAAAGCGAACTGCAGCAAAGCCAGCAATTGCTGATGCATTCAGAGAAAATGGCGCTGGTCGGCAAGCTCGCCACTGAGGTGGCCCACAGCATCCGCAGCCCCATGACCTCGATTAACATGCGGCTTTTTTCCCTTCAAAGAAATCTGGATTTGACCGACAACCAGAAAGAGGATTTTGAGGTGGTGGCCGAAGAGATGCGCCGTTTGGATAACATCGTGCGCAATTTCCTGGAATTTTCCCGCCCGCCGAAACTCAATAAGAAACGGGTCAATATCTCCTGGATCATCGACATGACCCTGGAATTGCTCGAATACCGGCTAAAACGCCATGATGTGGAAATTATCCGGCAGCAGGCCGAAAACCTGCCGCCTGTGGAGGCTGATACGGAATTGATGAAGGAGGTTTTTGTCAATCTGATTGTCAACGCCTGCGAGGCCATGGGGGACGGCGGGCGGATTTTTATCGAAGAAAGCCAGGTGGCAGGTGACCGCAACGGCCGCGCTGTGAGAATCAGCATCCGGGATACCGGCCCGGGTATTCCGGAAGAAGCCCGGCAGAAGATTCTCGAGCCTTTCCATACGACCAAGATCCAGGGAACCGGGCTGGGGTTGTTTATCACAGGCCGTATCATCCGGGAGCACGGAGGGCAGCTCAGCATTCATTCGGCTGAGGAGCAGGGCGCAAACTTTATCGTTACCCTGCCGGTGCCGGAGGAGGATGGAAATGGCTGAAATTTTGATTGTCGACGATGATGTTCAACTGCGGCAAAGCTTTGCCCGGCTCCTGGGGGAGGAAGGATATGGCGTGCGGATGGCTTCCTCCGGGGAGGCCGGAATTCAGGCCGTTGAAGACCATCTGCCGGATCTGGTGGTTATGGATGTGCGCATGCCGGGAATCGATGGCATTGAGACCCTGCAGCGCATTCAGGCCATTGATAGCAAGCTGCCTGTGGTGATCATGACCGCCTTCGGCACCACGGAAACCGCCATTGAAGCCACCAAGCAGGGAGCTTTTGACTATGTTCTCAAGCCGTTTGATGTGGGGGACATGCTCAAAATTATTGACCAGGCTGTGAGTGCCGGGCGGATGATGCATCAGCAGGTGCAGATGGGGGCCGGCCCGGAAACCGGGGGCGCTGATGCCATTATCGGCCAAAGCCCGGCCATGCAGAAAGTCTACAAGGCCATCGGCCGGGTGGCGCCCACCGATGCTACAGTCCTGATCCGGGGAGAATCCGGTACCGGCAAGGAACTGGTGGCCCGGGCCATCTACCAGCACAGCCAGCGGGCGGGCAAACCCTTTCTGGTGATCAATTGTGTGGCCATCCCCGAAACCCTGCTGGAAAGCGAGCTGTTCGGCTATGAAAGAGGCGCTTTTACAGGGGCGGCCAGCAGGCGTGTGGGCAAGTTTGAGCAGGCCCACGGCGGCACAGTATTTCTTGATGAAATCGGGGATATGCCCATGTCCATCCAGGCCAAAATCCTGCGCCTTCTCCAGGAGCGAAGCGTTGAACGCCTGGGCGGCCAGCAGCCCATTGACGTGGATGTCCGGATTATCGCCGCAACCAACCGGGACCTGGAAGGGGCGCTTGAAGAGGAAAGGTTCCGGGAGGATCTTTATTATCGCCTTAAGGTTGTGACCATTGAGGTGCCGCCGTTAAAAGACAGAAAAGAGGACATTCCCCTGCTTATCGATTATTTTCTTTTTCGTTTTTCCAGGGAAATGAACGTAAACAATCCGGGCATCAGTGACGAAGCCCGCCAGAGGGTCGAGCAACACTTCTGGCCCGGAAATGTCCGGGAACTGGGCAATACCATCAAAAAAGCCCTGATTTTCAGCCGGGGATATCCCATTCAGGCCGGTGACATTTACCAGGCCATTGCCGGAGAAGGCCGGGATGACGATGATGGCGGCGGCATGGACCTGGAAGCCGCCGGCCGGAAGTGGATCCGGTCTATGCTGGCTTCTGGAGAGAACCCGGATATGTTCAATTTTTTAATGGATCAGTTCGGCCGCATGATCGTGGGAGAAGCCCTGAATCTCACCGGCGGCAACCGCAGCCGGGCTGCCAGACTGCTGGGCATGTCCCGTCCCACTCTGCAGGCGCGGATTGAAAAATATAACCTTTCCCTGGAAACATCTGTCAAAAGCTCCTGATTCTGTTTCTTTAAACATCTCTTTTTACATCCTGTAAAAAAAACCGGCGACCCGCCCGGGTCCGGGGTTTGGGATTTGCGCCTGCCGCTTTTTTTGCTCCGGCTGGAAAAGCCGTAAATAATATATTTTTCAGTTAGTTATCTCTTTTTCGGGGTGTTTGGCATTCTTTTTGCTTAAACGGGTGTAAACCGTCTACAGAAAGTTTTTGATCATGCCAAACCCCCTTATTTTAATCGCTGACGCAAATGCCCACATCCGGTTTTTTCTGAAACGGGAATTTATGGCTGCGGGCTTTGATGTTGTTGCCGCCAGTGTTCACACGGAAGTGCTGCACCTGCTCCAGGCCGAGCAGAAACCGGATCTGATTGTTCTTGATCCGAGCCTTCCCTTTATAGACTGGGATTTGGCCATTGCCCGTATCCGCGGCAAGGCCCCCCGAATTCCGGTTATTCTTTATACCCCATATGCAGAAGAATTGGAAAAGCAGGATGTTTCAGGCCCTGATGCCATTGTAGAAAAGGCCCCGGATCCGGCCTTGCTGATCCAAACGGCCCGGAACCTGCTGGACCGGGCAAGCCCATGGGCAAAACCGGCCGACCCACGTATCCGGCAAAACCCGGTATCAGGAGGAACCATTGAATAATCATGCCGAAAAAACAAAGGATGTCCCGGCGCAAGAAGATTTTCGGGAATATTACAGCAAACTTCGAAAACGCCTTTTTGTTGCCAGCTGCATTGTATTTCTGATTCCCCTGATTTTGCTTTCGGTTTATTTCCACATTCAGTTCAACGTCAATCTTAAAAAAAGCAGTCAGTTGCATCTGATGTCGCTTGCCGAAAGCCAGCGCAATACCATTGACCTGTTTCTTCAGGAGCGGGTGGCCAATATCCTGAGCCTGTTTCATCGCAGTGAATTTCATCTCACCCCCAATCAGGCACGGATGAACAGCTATCTCATGCATTTGAGTGAATTCAGTGATGCATTTGTGGATGTGGGCTTTATGAATCCGCAAGGTCTGCAGATCGGATATGCCGGCCCTTACCCCCATCTGCGCGGAAAAGACTACAGCCGGGAAAACTGGTATCAGAGCCTGCTGCAGGCGGATCGGAACTACTATATCAGTGATATTTACCTTGGATTCCGCGATAAGCCTCATTTCACCATCGCCGTCAAACAGCCTGTGGGCCCGGGTACTTATGTGATGCGCGCCACCCTGGATCCGGACAAGTTTTATATGTTTCTTCGCACCATTGCACAGGGAAAGGCTGTGGAGTGCGCACTGATCAATCTGGAAGGAAATTACCAGATCGTGGATCCGGATCAGGGAAAGCTTCTGTCCAAAAGCCCGTATACCCCTTCGGAGTTAATTTCCAGCGACGTGGTGGAGTTTTCCCATGAGGGCAAAAAACGGCTGGTGGCGGCCGCCAGGCTCACCGAGGTCCCATGGCTGATTATAGTGGGGCAGCCGGAGGAGATTGCCTATGCCAAGATGTATCAGGCCCGCAGGGTGATGATCGCGGCGGCGGTTTTTATTCTGCTGGCTGTGTTTACCGCCATCTGGCTGACCACCTCCCGGATTCTGCGCAAGGCTGAAGAAACCGAGGCCTCCAGGCGGGAACTCAAGTCCCAGCTTTTTCATGCCGCCAAGCTGGTTTCCATTGGTGAACTGGCGGCCGGCGTGGCTCATGAAATCAACAATCCCCTTGCGATTATCCTGTCCCAGTGCCGGGTGGTCAATGACATTTTTGATCCGGAGTACGGGGGATCACAGGCTGCCGGCCCGGAAACCGGCGAACAGGTGCGCGAAGAGATCGCAATCATTGAAGAGGCGGTTTACAGGGCCCGTGGTATCACCGAAAAATTGCTGCAATCTTCCAGGCGCACGGAGCCGAAACTGGAAAAATGCCACATGAGTGATCTGATCGACGAGGTTGTTGATGGGTTTATGGAGCGGGAGTTAAAGGTTTCCAACATTGAACTGGTCAGGGATTACGACCCCGAGCTGCCCCATATCCTTACAGACCGGGATCAGATGCGTCAGGTGATTCAGAATCTGATCAATAACGCCGTGGACGCCATCGGAGAAGAGGGAAAGATCACCCTGGCCAGCCGCAGGGCCGGCAATGAGGTAAAAATTACGGTTTCAGACACGGGCAAGGGAATGGCCCCGGAGGAGCTTGAAAAAATATTTCTTCCTTTTTTCACGACCAAGCAGGCCGGAAAAGGCACGGGCCTGGGTCTGGCCATTAGTTTAAACATTGTTGAATCAATGGGTGGGCGCATTGATGTACAGAGCATGCCCGGGGCGGGCACGTCTTTTATCATTACCCTGCCTGTTGCGGATTCGGAGAGATCTGTTTAAACCCCTCAGACAAACCAACGAGGATGAAAGGAGCCGATATGGTGGCGCAAAAACAAAAGAAAAAAGTCACGGGCTATGACAAGTATGTGGACTGGAAAATGTTTGGCATTCCTGTGGTCCTGTTTTTCCTGATCCTTTTTCTGCCCACCCCCCATGGGATGAAAGACGTGGGCACGGAATACAGCGTGGGCCCCAAGGTTGTGGTCAATCACCTGACACAGTCGCTTTTTGAAAACAACAGTACAGATGTCGAACAATGGCAGCTGCTGACCGCCCGGATGATGGAAAAAAATCTGGATATCGGCGCGCTTTCCCGGAAGCGGTTTTTGAGCCGCGACCTGGGCTGGTGCAAAAAATATGGTCTGGATGCGGAGCCGGCCAATTTTGAAAAAGCAAGGAATTTTGTGGAAACCCGATTGACCGATGCCCAATACGGGCAGTTGATGCAGCAGGCTTTGGAGCTGTTGAGAACCGATCTTCAGTACGAGTCGTTGACCGGAAAAGACAAGGCCGCAGCCGACAAGGCCGCATGGAAAATCAAGGTCGCCATTGCCATGGCGGTGTTTGTGGTGCTCTGTTTTTTCACTGAATGCATTCCCCTGCCCGGCGTGGCCTTTTGCATCGGCCTGATTCTGGTGTTTACCGGAGTGGTCACCCGCAAGGAAGTGGCCATGCTGTACTGGGATGATGCGGTGTGGTTTATCATGGGCAGCCTTATGTTTGCCGCCGCCTTTGTCAAAACCGGGGTGGACAAGCGGGTTTGTCTGATGATGTTTCGTAAGCTGGCCAAACCCAATGTGAAATGGATTACCTTGATTTTTTTCATCATTATTGCCCCTCTGGCATCTTTTATTTCCGACCATGCCCTGGCGGCCATGTTTCTGCCCATCGGCATCCTGCTATATCAAAACAGCCTGACCAGCGAAGTTTCCGAAGACACCGAGCTTGCCAAAATGCTGATGATCGGAATTGCCATGGCCTGCAACATCGGCGGGCCTGGTGCGCCTTCGGGCGGGGCCAGAAACGTGATCATGATGACGTATCTAAACGACATGTTCGGACTCGACATTGGTTATTTCCAGTGGGTGACATATTGTATGCCTTTTGTCATCGTCATGATCCCCATAACCTGGCTGATTTTAAACTGGCGCTTCAAGCCGCGTATCCACTCCCTGGCGCCGGCCATGGAACATCTGCGCGGAGAAATTGATCGTATGGGCGGATGGAACCGCAAGCAGATCTGGGCCATCATTATTTTTCTGGTCATGGTGTTTGGCTGGTTTACGGAAAAGAGTTTCTATCAAATGGGCATATATCCCATCCGCCTGGGCATCGGTGTCATTGCCGTGGCCGGTGCGGTGGCGTATTTAATGGCCGGTGTGGTGAACTGGCGCGATTACCAGGAAAAGGTGGACTGGGGGGTGGTCTGGCTGTATGCCGGCGCCATTATTTTCGGGCGCATGCTGGATGAAACCGGGGCTGCGTACTGGGTGGCCCGAAGCGTCATCGAGGCCATCAAGCCCCTGGGCATTGATTCCGGCTTGCCGCTGTTGGCCGTGTCAAACGGCCTGACCGGGATTTTAACCAACCTCATGGCTGATGGCCCGGCAGCCGCCTCGGTGGGGCCGATTACACTGAACATGGCCGGGCTGGTCCATCCGGGCACCACTTTTCTGCCGTTTATGGCCATGTCCACGGCAGTGGCATCATCCTTTGCATATTGCCTGATCATCGGCACGCCGCCCAATGCCATCGTGTACGCCAGCGGCTACCTGGAACCCAAGGATTATCTCCGGGTGGGCATTCCCGTCTGGATTATCGCCAATATCCTGCTGCTGGCCCTGACTTTGGGCTACTGGGGTTTCAGGGGGTTCGGGGATCTTGCCGGATTTTAGCACTGAAAAACAAATTGCTTAGACTGCCACACAGGGAGGCAACATGCAGATCAACCAGAAAAAAATACGCAACCGGATTTTTCGCATGCAAGACGGAAAACTCTATTTCACCAGGGAGGCGGAGCGCAGAATCTTTTTCGTGCTCACCCTGTTGATGCTGGCCGCCGGTGTCATGATCCGGATCGGAGTGATCTGACATGGAACTGAGCCATGCGCATTCAAAACAGTTTTTCGGGCCGCGGACATATGCGGCACAGATGGCCCGGATTGTATGTACGCCACGGATGTTTTTCCGGGAATATGCCGAATCCGGTCATTTGCTCTTGCCGGTATTTGCACTGGTTCTCTCCGGCGGGTTTTATGCCTGTGCAAGCCTGCTGGTCCATGCCTGCCCGCAGCCTGTGGCGGCATTGATGATATTTTTCATCAATGCCGCGGGCATGCCGGTTCTGGCAGCCGGTATGGGCTATGCCGTAAGCCGGATCATCCTGCGAAGAAGGATTGGTTTCGGGCGCTTTTTCGGTATTTACGCATGGGCTGCAGCCGTTGTCCTGCCTTTGGCATGGGTGCCGTATCTGGTGCTGTTCGCAGAGGTGTGGCGATGGTGGCTCATTGGTGCGGGATTGATGATTGTATGTGGATTGAGGCGCTGGCAGGCCATTCTGGTGGTTGTATTGACCCTGGGTGCCATGATTTACGGGTATCAATGGCTGTCAGTGCAATGGACATAGAATAAACGGGTATCCGGCATGATGCCGGGAGAAAAGGAGATCGTCTATGAGCCAGAAAATCAAGGTGTTAATGGTTGATGATGAAAAACGATTCCGGGAGACCACGGAAAAAATTTTAACGCGCCGGGGATTTGAGACCATTATGGCCGAAAGCGGTCCGGCAGCCATAGAAAAACTGGCTCAGCATCCTGACGTGGTCATTCTGGATATCCGGATGGAAGGCATGAACGGCCATGAGACACTGGCGGAGATCAAAAAACGCATGCCGGATCTGCCGGTGATCATGCTTACCGGTTACGGGGACTTGGATTCAGCCAAACAGGCACGGAATCAGGGGGCTTTTGATTACCTGGCCAAGCCCTGTGACATCGAGGTGCTCACCGGAAAAATCCGGGAGGCCACCCAAAGCCGGCAGATGCCTGAAGCATACAGGGAAAATCGGATCAAAGGGGTTATGATCCCCATTGATGAATACACCACCCTGACCTCGGATGTCACGGTGCAGGAAGCGATTTTTGAACTCAAAAAGACATTTGCAACGCGGGGCACTTCAAGGATTATGGAAACCGGTCATCGCTCCGTACTTGTTGTGGAAAAGCCCATGCAGGTCATTGGTATTTTGTCCATTACCGATCTGATGCAGATGATTCTGCCGGCTTATCTATCAGCGCCCAAACCCTCCACTGCAGACAGCATTCAATATTCTCCCCTTTTCTGGAAGGGCGAATTCCAGCGGGCCATTGAACTGCATGCCCAAATGCTCATCGGAGAAGTGATGTCGCCTGCCCCCTATGATATCGATGCCAATGCATCGCTTATGGAGGCCACCTTTCAGATGGTTATCTACGGGGTGCGGCGCCTGCTGGTAAAGGCCGGAGATAGGGCGGTGGGCATCATCCGGGAGCAGGATCTGTTTTTTGAAATGGAGAAAATTCTGCGCGCAAAACAGGGATAAGCCCCAACATCCGGAAAAATCAAGCGCTTGCCCTTGTCCGGGACGGTGCGTTTTGCCGGGAAAAATACAAGCCTGCATGAATTGATGCACTATGTAAAGAAAGGCTGCACCCGGCCGGGCCACAGGGTAAGCAAAAAAACGTTTTGCCGGTGATTTTCGCATGTATTGGTTTTAGCTGAAAATGGCACGTTTATTGCTATATGTTACTATAATAGAATTCACTGCAGGTTGTTTAACACACATTACAGGGGCATTAAGATGAGATCTTTACTGATTCTCGATAGCCAGACGGATCGCAGGCAACGACTGGTTCGCTATCTTTGTGAGGCCGGATATGAGGTGTGCGGGATCAGTGAAGCGCAATATTGCCAGTGGAATGATTATTCCGGGTTTGATCTTGTGATTGTCAATTTTTATCCGGATGCCGCGGGAACATGGGATTTTTACATGGGTTTGAAAAAAAAATATCCGGATTTGCCAGTGCTGGTCTATCTGCAAAAAAGCTTAAATGCTTTCAGGAGCCTGAAGCAGGCCATTGACTCGGTTGTCTCATATCCGAAAGAAGCCTGCCGGCTGCCCCGGCCCGTTCGGGCCATAAAACCCGTTGCCCGCTGTAATCATGGCACCTGTTAACCCGTAATGGGTCACAAACGCGCCGCAGGCAGCTGCGGGAAGGAATCGTTATGAGTGTATTGAATCTGGAAAAGATTTTTGCACCAAGATCCATTGCCGTTATCGGCGCAAGTGAAAAAAGCGGCAGCGTGGGCACCATGGTCACAAACAACCTGGTAAACGGCGGATACAAAGGCCGGCTTTACCCTGTGAATCCCAAATATACCCATGTGTCCGGCCAGCCTGCCTTCAAGTCAGTGGGGGATCTGCCGGCTGCCCCGGATCTGGTCATGATTGCCACCCCCATTGAAACAGTTGCCGAACTTGTCCGGCAATGCATGGAAAAAGGCGCAGGCGGGGCAATGGTGCTGTCTGCAGGCGGCCGTGAGACCGGAAAAAAAGGCGCTGCCATAGAAGAGGAGATCAAAAGCCAAATCCAGTCCAGCGGATTTCGGTTGCTGGGCCCCAACTGTCTGGGAATCATATCCACCCGGCATTGCATGAATGCCACTTTTGCCAACCGTATGGCACAAAGGGGCAAAATGGCCTTTATTTCCCAAAGCGGGGCCATTTGCACCGCCATTCTGGATTTTGCCGAAAAGTCCCGGGTCGGATTCAGTTATTTTGTCAGCCTGGGGTCCATGCTGGATGTGGATTTCGGCGACGTAATCGATTATCTGGGCAATGAGCCGCAGGTGAGCAGCATTGTCATGTATGTGGAAAGCCTTACCCGGATACGCAATTTCATGAGCGCCGCCCGCTCCGTATCCCGGGTCAAGCCCATTATTGCCCTCAAAGCCGGCCGCACCCGGGCCGGGGCTGCGGCAGCGGCCTCTCACACCGGGGCCCTGGCAGGTGAAGATGCCGTATATGATGCCGCTTTTAAAAGAGCGGGTATTGTTCGGGTCAAGACCTTTGCGGAGTTGTTTGATTGTGCCGAGTTTATCGGAAAGCAGCCCAAACCCTCCGGCCACGGCCTGGCCATCCTGACCAATGCGGGAGGGCCGGGTGTGATGGCTGCTGATGCCCTGTGGGATTATGGATTTTCCCCGGTGACGCTGGAGCCTGAAACCATCCGGCAGCTGGATGCGATCCTTCCGCCCCACTGGAGCCATGCCAATCCCGTGGATATCCTGGGCGATGCCACAGCAGAACGATACGCGAGCGCTGCCGAAATTCTTGCAGGCGCAAGGGAGGTCAACGGGCTGCTGATCATGCTGGCGCCCCAGGCCATTGCCGAGCCCACCCGCGTGGCCGAGGTGCTGGCCGAACAGTTAAAGAAGCAATCCTATCCGGTTTTTACCGCCTGGCTCGGGGGCAGCGATGTGGAAGACGGGCGGGCCGTATTTCACAAGGCCGGCATCCCCACCTTTGACTCTCCGGAGCGGGCGGTGCGGGCTTTTATGGACCTTTGTCGTTATTCCCGAAATATTGAAATGCTTCAGCAGATTCCGGAAAAACTTCCGCACCGGCTCGACTTTGACCGGCAGAAAGCAAAGGCCTTGATTGACACGGCACTGGCACGGGAAACCGGTCATATGCCGGAAATCGAGGCCAAGGATCTACTGGCGGCCTATGGCATCCCGGTCAACCCGACCATGTTTGCCGGCACTGCGGAGCAGGCGGCAAAACTGGCGGAAAAAACAGGATTTCCGGTGGTTTTGAAAGTGGCTTCCAGCCGGATCGTTCATAAAAGTGACGTGGGGGGAGTGGCGCTGAACCTCTGCGATTCCGCAGCGGTAAGCGAGGCTTTCGGACAGATGGCACGGCGTATTGAGGACCGCTGTCCCGGAGCGTTTGATGGTGTCAGCGTGCAGAAAATGCTGCCGCAGGGAAGTTATGAACTCATTGCGGGTGCCAGAAAAGACCGGGAGTTCGGACCTGTGGTGCTGTTCGGGACAGGGGGGGTATTAACAGAGGTGTTCAAAGACCGTTCCATCGCATTGCCCCCCCTGAACCGGCTTCTGGCCCGCAAAATGATGGAGGAAACCCGGATTTACAAGGTTTTGCAGGGATACCGCAATCTTGATGCCCTGGATCTGGTTCAGTTCGAGGCGCTGCTCATTCGGCTTTCCCAGTTGATGACTGACTTTGCCGAAATTTCCGAAATCGACATCAACCCTCTGATGGTTCATGACGGCCGGATCATCGCCGTTGATGCCAGGGTGATCGTCAGTCCTGCTGAAGTCAAAGCGCCCCTGCATCTGGTGATCAGCCCCTATCCCAATGAGTATGAAGAGCAACTGGATCTGGAAGATGTCGGCGTGTTAACGGTCCGGCCCATCCGGCCCGAAGATGCCCCGCTTCTGGAGGAGATGTTTAACGAACTTTCTCCCATGAGTATTTATTACCGGTTTTTCAGCCCCATCAAGCGTCTGCCGCACTATATGCTGGCCCGATTTACCCAGATCGATTATGATCGGCAGATTGCCATGGTGGCAATATCCACAGCCGGAGGGATAGAGAAAATGCTTGGTGTCAGCCGGGTAATCGGGGAACCGGATGGAAAAACAGCAGAATTTGCTGTTCTTGTGGCTGACCAGTGGCATGGAAAGGGTATTGGCGCGATTTTACTGAAACGCTGTCTGGAGATTGCCAGGAGCCGGAACACGGAAAAGATCTGGGGGTTGATTCTGCCGGACAATACCAAGATGCTGGCCCTGGCCCGGAAGCTTGGCTTTGATATCCGCAAAGACAATACCGGCGAGTATGAAGCAACCCTGCGTTTCCAAAATTCCGGAGGAGAACCGGACAAACCATCTTATGCGGGTTCTGCCCGTTAAAAAAAGGAGGCCGGCAATGACCCACCACTATAACAAATATATTCCCGGAACCTACGGGAAACGTCTTCCCGGGGGCGCAGCCAAGGCAGAGGAGGTGATTTTGGAATGGGAGCGCAGGCGGCTCAAGGCCATCAAGAAAAAAGACGCTGAAGCCCGGGTGACCAACTGCATTGCGTTTTCCCGGAAAATCGGCGTGGGCGCCCTTGAAATTGCGGATCTAATGTCATCGCGGCTCGGGGGGATGCGCGTTGTGGACCGCGGGATTCTGGAAAAGATCGCAGAAAACAAGCATCTCGGAGAAAAAACCGTTGATTCCTTTGATGAACGTTATCCCGGCGCAATGAGTGATTTTGCCGCTCTTCTGTTCGGGGAGAAATCCTTTACCATGGGCGATTACATGCGCTACTTGACCGGCGCTGTGTTTGCCATGGCCGACGCCGGACCAACAATTTTTGTGGGCCGGGCGGTTCATTTGATCCTGCCCCGCCGCCGGGTTCTGGCTGTGCGCTTTATCGCTTCCCGGGATTTCCGGGTCCGGCGGATTGCAGAAATTCTGGAAGTGACAGAGGATGCAGCAGCAAAGGAACTCGACCGGGTGGACCAGGAGCAAAAGGAATTTTTCCGGAAAAATTTCAATAAAAAAGACGCCGCTGCCTATGAATTTGATATGGTGATCAATCGCGACTATCTGGAAAGTGCCGAGGCTGCAGCCGAAGTCGTGGCCACGGCTTACCGTCAAAAATTTGATTACCATCACCGGCGGACTTATTCTTAGAAAATATGGCCCCGGATTCGGTTGACCCGGAAATGCCGGGGCTTTTTCAATGCCGGCAAAAAATGAAGGCTTCGTAAAAAGCTTTTTACCGCGGCCGCTGTTTTTGCAGGAAGGAAGCCCTGCGGCCTGGGTCAGTTTTTTTGCTCCTGAGCGTTTACAGAGGTTTCTGTAAACGCTCAATGTCGCTTCAAAAACCGACCCCGCCCTTGGA
>JAIPES010000118.1 GCA_021737045.1 Desulfobacteraceae bacterium
TCGCCCCGGCGCCATTGCCGCGGCCGGCTGCAAGCCGGACGGTTTATCCCGAGGAATCCGAATTTTCCGGATTTGTCTTTAAGATCCAGGCCAACATGGACCCGGCCCACCGCGACCGGATTGCATTTCTGCGCATCTGTTCGGGCCGTTTCCGCCGGGGGATGCGGGTGCGCCACCATCGCCGCGGCAAAGACATCCAGATCGCCAATCCGATCACCTTCCTGGCCCGGGACCGCGATTCAGTGGACGAGGCATGGCCCGGGGACATCATCGGCATCCATAACCACGGCACCATCCGGATCGGCGACACCTTTTCGGAAAAAGAGCCGCTTTCCTTTACCGGTATCCCGAACTTTGCCCCTGAATGCTTCCGGCGGGTGCAGCTGAAATCCCCGCTCAAGGCCAAACAGCTTCAAAAGGGGCTGTATCAGCTTGTCGAGGAAGGCGCTGTGCAGCTGTTCCGGCCGAAGACCGGAAGCCAGTTGATCTTGGGCGCGGTGGGCGAACTGCAGTTCGAGGTGACCCGGGCCCGGCTCAAGAGCGAATACGGCGTACAGGCCGACTATGAACCGGTCAATTATGTCACTGCCCGCTGGGTGAGCTGTAATGACCCCAAAATGCTGGCAGCCTTTGAAAAGGACAATCAGAAATCGCTGGCAGTGGATGCAGAAGGAAACCTGACCTATCTGGCACCAAGCCCCTGGCAGCTCAAATACACCATGGAGCAGTGGCCCGAAATCCGGTTTGATCAAACCCGCGAATGCCAATAAACTGTATTTGAAAAAACCCATACCCGCACCAAATGGGAATTTGTATAAACCTTCCGGAAAAGAAAGAAATCAGAAGATGAATTTACCATGCCCCAAAAAGCATGCGTGGAAAACAGCCGTCTTTGCAATGGCGGCGGTGGCGGCACTCGCTCCGGGATTACTGTTCACCCCGGGTCAGGCAAAATCCCAAATCCGGGCAAAAAACGTTGACGCCCGGACAAATGCCGCCTTTTCCGGAAAAGACTTCCGGGCCTGGATGGCGGAGTTCCGCAATGAAGCCCACGCAACAGGCATTTCTGAAAAAACACTGGACGCAGCACTTCTCGATATTGTACCGGTAAAACGCGTGATCGAACTTGACCGGAGCCAGCCGGAATTCACCCAGACATTCCGGGAGTATCTCGGACGGCGGGTCACAGAAGAAAGGGTACAGCGCGGCAAAAGGCTTCTGAAAAAACACCGCGACTTGCTGAAAGGAATTTACACCGAATACGGGGTACCCCCGCGGTATCTCATTGCATTCTGGGGACTGGAGACCAATTTCGGCGACCACCAGGGCGGTTTTCGGGTAATTGACGCCCTGGTGACACTGGCCTTTGACCAGCGGCGTTCTGAGTTTTTCCGCACCCAGCTGCTGCACGCCCTGAAAATCATTGAACAAGGCCACATCACACCGGATCAGATGACGGGCTCCTGGGCCGGGGCGATGGGACACATGCAGTTTCTCCCCTCCACTTTCACCGGGCATGCCGTGGATTATTCCGGAAACGGCCGCAAGGATATCTGGGCCAGTCTGCCTGATGCCTTTGCCTCCGCTGCCAACTTTCTTTCCAACAGGGGATGGCAGCCGGGGGAAACCTGGGGCCGCAGGGTCAGCCTGCCTGAGGAATTTGACATTCGGCTTGCCACAATGAACCGGAAAAAGCCGGTAAACGAGTGGTCGCGGCTCGGCGTCCGCCAGGCAGACGGCACTGCGCTGCCGCAGGCCGACATGAAAGGCTCCGTAATACTGCCGCAGGGACGTGAAGGCCCCGCGTTTCTCGTATACCAAAACTTCCGCGTAATCATGCGCTGGAATCGATCCGTAAACTATGCAATATCCGTCGGCCTTCTCGCAGACCGCATTGCCGGAATGCCTGCGGCCGGATCCTTTCGGAAAAAATAAGGTTACCGGGCTTGCCCCGTATTTTCTGGGCAAACCCAATCCGGTCATGATGTTTCTGGCGCGGAAAAAACTGGGGGTGCATTCGCCAAACTGCTTTATGATCGGAGGTCGAATGGATACCGACATTGTGGACGGCCTGGAATCCGGGATGACCACCTGCCTGGTCCTCTCCGGTGTGACAAGCCGGGAGACCATGAACCGCTTTCCGTATCAGCCGGATTATGTCTTTGACAATGTCGGGGAAATCAATCCGGATGCCATTTTATCAAGAAGAAAAAGGGTGGAAGCCTGATTTTTTATGACCTGCGCTTTTTTGTGCTTTATCGCCTGCCAGGTGTTTTAATGCTGCTGCCGGCACCATGTCTCCCGGGTGAAAAACAACAGGACAAACGAAAGTGCCACCCAAGCCAGCATCAGACTGAAGCCTTTCTGATAGGCGGCCAGTGCATATATTCTCACCCCGTCTGAAATCCCGCCCTGCCAGCTTTTGTCCAGAACCCAGCCCACCGCAGGCTGAAGAAGCATCGGCCCGGCCATCACCCCCATGTTGATCACGCCCGAGGCCGTGCCCGCAAGCCGGAAGGGAAGTGATTCTTTGACAAAGGCAAAACTCACCACCATGCAACCAGAACAAAACCCGGTGGCAACCAGGCAAGCAAACAAGACATAAAAACAAAGCCCGGGTATAAAAAAAAGAACCCACCAGCCGGCCAGGCACAGACCGCATCCCAAGATATAAAGCGGCTTTCTTCGGCCCAGCAGATCCGACAACCACCCGAACACCGGTCCGCCCACGGCCCAGGCCACCAGCAGGGCAGAAGTCAGCAGGGAAGCCTGCGAGGTGGATATGCGGTAATGGGTCGACAGGTACGGTACTCCCCACAGCCCGGCAAAGGACAGGGCGGCGCCCACGATGCCTGCCGGAATGAAAAAGAGCAGGCAGGTGTTGCGGTAGGCAAAGACCGCTCGCAGATTTTTGATGACGTGTCTTGACACGCCGCTTCCGTGAGCGTTTTGTCCAGGGTCAGCAAGGTTGGCATAACCCTTGTCCGCGGGTTCATCACGGACAAAGCACCAGATCATTGCACCAATGGCCAGGGTGACGGCGGCCACTGCCAGCATGATTGCCCGCCAGGAAAATTGATTCATCAACAGCCGCAACGGCGGGCCGGCAGATACCGCGCCGATAATGCCGAAAAAAAGCGCCATTCCCGTAACGGCTGCAAAACGCCTGGGCGGAAACCAGTTGGCTGCCAGTTTAAGCAGCCCGACAAATGCCACGGCGACGGATCCGCCGATCAGCAGGCGGCCGATCCCGGCCCAGAAAATATCGGGGGCGGCGGCAAACAGGACGGTACCGAGTCCTGCGACCATAGCGCCCGTGGCCAGCAGGCGCCGGGGTCCCCAGAGGTCTGCCAGAATCCCGGTGGGAATCTGCATGGCCACGTAGCTGTAAAAATAAAACGCCGACAGGTGTCCCAGCACAGCCGCGCTGATGCCGAAATCCTGCATGAGTTCATATGTCATCACTGCCGGGGCGACCCGCTGGAAAAACCCCATCAGGTAAAACAGCGCCGCCAGGCCCCACATGATCCATGAGAGGCGAACCGGCGGCTGCGGAAAAGACGAGGTGTTCACTGGACAACGCTCCTTAATGGTTTCAGTCCGGGGACCTGTCAGGGTGCATCAAAATCCGTGGGCACAGCGGGTTATATCCGTGTTCGCGGCAATCCCCTCAGGGCATGAGCCTGGATTTTACAAACGCTGTCATCTGCTTTAGTTCTTCGTCTGTGGTCTGCCCGGGATCCAGACTGCCGTCCCTGAGAATCGGTGCAATCGCCCTTAGGACCTCCTCTGAGAGGCCGCCGTACTGACCCGAAAAAGCCGAGAGCCTTGAACGCAGGCTGTACTCGATACGCTGCCGGGGTTCCATGGATCCGGTGAGACCGTTTTCAGCCAGGAGATCATCAAGAATCCGCGCATTGGTGACATCTTCCTTGACTTCTTCCACGGACCGCTTTTTGAACTTTGCGCCGGTTTTATAAATCGGGCAGAACGCGCACTTGTTCCAGTAGCAGTTGCGGGTCAGCCGAAAGGTGAGACTGTTGTTTTCCGTGGGCGGCCGGATTGAGCATATTTCAAACGGCCTGATAGTGGCCAGGCGGTCCGGCTGCATTTCCATCCTCCATTGATAGTAATAAATTACATTACAGTTCAAAGGCGGTGTTGGACTGACCATAAGCAGTCATAGGCATCTCAGCAAGCCGGGCCAGGCCGATCCCGGAGAGCCCGGCGCGGACAAGTTTATCCTGGTGCAGGCCTAAAGCAGGGCGGCGCTTACTGTGTCAAATCCCACGCGATCGATCATTTTGCCCATCCGCTCGCCCTTTTTGGCATTTTCCCGGTAATAGGCAATGACCTGGGCTGTTTTTTCAAGCACCTGTTCATCACTTAAGTCACTGGCCAATTCCACGGCAATACGGGGATTGGACCCGACGTTGCCGCCGATGACCAGGGTCCAGCCGTTTGGCTTTCCGAATAACCCCAGATCCCGGACCCAGGATTCGGCACAATTAATCTTGCATCCGGATACGGCCATCTTAAATTTTCCCGGAAGCTCCATACCATGGTATTGCTCATCCAGCTTCATACCTATACCCAGGGCATCCTGCTGCCCCAGCTTGCAAAACGTCGTACCCGGACAAGCCCGCACGCTGCGCACACAGAGCCCGACGGCAGCTCCGGGTGCCAGGCCCAGTTCATTCCAGACATCATCAATGTCGTCCTCCTTGAGCCCTACGAGGGCAATCCGCGTGGCGCCGGTAATTTTCAGGGCCTGGGCATTGTATTTTTCTGCGGTATCAGCGATTTTCCGCAACAGCTCCGGGGTTACAACACCACATGGGATATGGGGAGCCACGGCATAGGTTTCCTTATCCCTTTGCAGAATAGCGCCTTTTTCTCCGAGTTTCAGCATGGTTTCTCCTTTTATCAATTGTTCAGGCAGATCGTCTGGTGCAGATTATGGTACGAATGGTCCGGTTGCAATAAATTTCCGGCATATTCTGACAAAAAAAGAAAATCCGCAGGGCCCCGGCGGTCTGGATCAGGCCTTTTCATGCAATTTTGCTGAATCCGTAAAAAGTCCTGAAACCATTATACTCGCCAGCCAATAAAATGATAAGCTTCTGATTTTACTTAACCACTTAATCACTTAACACTGCCTGTAAAAAGGACTTTTTACAGGCTGATCAATTTTCATAAAATTTTTCTTGACCGATTGCTGAATTGAATTTTAGTATCTGAATCAGATTCAGTAAATGAATTGCATTGCAGTTTTGCCGGAGAGCACGACTTTTCCCACACGCACAGGAGAAAATCATGGACTTTGCCTTCACCCGAGAACAGCAGATGTTTAAAAAGGAAATTATCCGGTTTGCCAAAAAGGAGATTGTCCCCCGGGTCCAAGAGCATGACTTAAAGGAGGCATTCGACTTTGAATCCTTCCAAAAACTCGGCGAATTCGGAATCCTGGGCCTTCACTTTCCTGAAGAATACGGCGGCTCCGGGGCCGATGTGGTCACCACGGTCATGGCCGGAGAAGCCCTGGGCGAGGCGGGCGTGGACGGCGGCCTGACCCTGGCCTACGGCGCCCACTCCTTTTTGTGCGCGGACACAATCTTCTGCCACGCCAGTGACGCACTGCGCAAAAAATACCTCCCCGGGCTCATCAGCGGCGAATACATCGGCTGCATGGGCCTGACCGAGCCGGATGCCGGCTCTGACGTGGCCTCCATGAAAACCACTGCCGAAAAAAAGGGCGACACCTATGTGCTTAACGGCAGTAAAATTTTCATCACCAACGGCCCGATCGCGGATGTGGCCGTGGTCTATGCCAAGACCGATCCGGGACAGACACACGGCGGCATCTCGGCTTTTATCGTGGAAAAAGGCACACCGGGGTTTTCCGCCGGACCGCCGCTGATCAAGATGGGGGTGCGCACCTCGCAGACCTCGGAGCTGTTTTTTGACAACTGCGAGATCCCGGCCGAAAACCTGCTCGGCGCCGAGGGCGAAGGTTTTAACATGTCGCTGCAAACCGTGGAATGGGATCGCAGCGCCCTTCTGACCCCGTTTGTGGGGGCGGCCAAATACATGCTCAATGCGTGTGCGGATTACGCAAAAAAACGCGAGCAATTCGGCCGGCCCATCGGAAAATTCCAGGCCACCAAGCACAAACTGGCCAATATCCGCATTTTTTACGAGGCCGCCCAGAGCCTGGCCTACAGGATCGCCTGGTGCAAGGATCAGGGCCGCCCCTTAAACCACCTGGAAGCAGCCGTTGCCAAACTCTTTGTGGGCGACTGGTCCATGGGGCCGGCCAATGATGCCATGGTGCTGTTCGGAGGCTATGGATACTGCCATGAATACAACATGGAACGCATTTTCAGAGACAGCCGCCTGGCCCCTATCGGTGGAGGCACCTCGGATATTCAGAAAATGATTATTTCCAAACTGATATAAAAAATCCCGATTTTCCGGGATCCATCGCGCGGGAGAAACCAAATGAACTATGATTTCACAGAAGCCGAGCACACGCTTTTTGCGGATATCGCCAAACAGGTCAACGCGCTGGGAGCCCCTGCAGCCCTGGAGCAGCGGGATCCGTCGGAGAAAGGATGGCAAATCCGCAGAGTGATCGAAACACTGGCCCAAACCCCTTACCTGCGCCTCGGTCTGCAGCCGGTAGACGGATTTAACGGCCAGCTCACCCTCATGGGCGCAATGGAAGTGCTTGCCGGAATTTCGCCTTCAGCATATCTCGCCGTTGAAGCCGCCGCCCGGCTTTTCTGCCGGGCCGTGGAAAACTGGGGCAGCTCCGGCCAGAAAGAAAAATTCCTGGGGCCGATACTTTCGGGTCAGGGGCTCGGCGCCCTGGCCCTGTCAGAAGGCGCAATGAACATTGAAAACGAGCCCCTGGCCACCACCGGGGAAAAGCATGGAGATTCCGTGCTTGTCACCGGTACCAAGCAATACGTGATTAACGCATCGATTGCCGACTGGATTGCGGTGGTCGGGACGTGCGAAGGCGCATCCGCC
>JAIPES010000119.1 GCA_021737045.1 Desulfobacteraceae bacterium
TGAAACCCATTTTGGAAGTCTTTGACCAGGACCGCTGGGTGCCGGTGGATCCGCAAACCGGCACCCACGGCCTGCCCGAAAATCTGCTTTTGTGGCACCGGTCCGGAAAGTCTCTGCTGGACGTAACCGGCGGCACCAATTCTGAAATCCATTTCTCCATGATCCGCCAAACGCTTCCGGCAATGGACCTGGCCCGGCTTCAGTTCCACGACGGCGGACTATCCCGTCTGAGCCTTTATTCGCTTCCCATTGAAGAACAAAGTGTTTTCAAGCTGCTTTTGCTGCTGCCGGTGGGTGCCCTGATCATTACGTTCATGCGCATTGTCATCGGCATTCGCACTTCCGGGACATTTATGCCGGTGTTAATCGCCCTTTCCTTTCTGCAAACGCAACTGGTACAAGGCATTGCCGCCTTTGTCATTATTGTGGCCCTGGGCCTGATGCTGCGCGGCTATTTGTCCAGACTCAACCTGCTGATGGTGGCCCGGATTTCAACTTTAATCGTGCTGGTGATTTTTCTGACTTCCATGATCAGCGTGATCGGCTATGAACTGGGTGTGAATCTCGGACTCACCATTACCTTCTTTCCCATGATCATCATTGCCTGGACCATTGAGCGAATGAGCATCCTATGGGAAGAGGAAGGAAGCCGGGAAGTTTTGATCCAGGGCCTGGGCAGCCTCAGCGTGGCCGTGCTGGCCTACCTGTGCATGCGCATGCCCATTGTCCGGCACCTGACCTTTAATTTTCCGGAAATCCACCTGATTCTACTGGCCGGCATACTGACCATGGGCCAGTACACCGGCTACAAACTCACCGAGCTCAAACGCTTCGGGGTAATGCGGGACAGCGGGTAAGATGTGGATTTTTCCCCTATCTTTACGCAGGCTTGGATTTCTTGGCATGAACCGCCGAAATGTGGCCTATATCAGCCGGTATAATTCCCGGGGGCGATACCCGCTTGTGGATGACAAACTCAAAACCAAGCTGCAGGCGGAAAAATTCCACCTTGCAACCCCCCGGCTGCGGGGGGTAATCCGATACCAGTACGAAATTGAGACCTTTGCGGGCATGGTCGAAGATCTTAGCGGTTTTGCTGTCAAGCCGTCAAAGGGTTCGGGCGGCAAGGGCATTCTGGTGATCAAGGAACGCAGCAGCGACCTGTTTGTCAAATCATCGGGCCGCAGTATCGACATCCACGTGGTGAAAAGACATCTGTCCAACATCCTGGCCGGACTTTACTCCCTGGCCGGCACCCCGGATGTGGCCATTATCGAAGATTTGATCCAGCCTTCTGAAATGTTTGAAAAACTGTCCTACGAGGGGGTGCCCGACATCCGGGTCATCATTTTCAGAGGCTATCCGGTCATGGCAATGCTGCGGCTTTCCACCCGGGCATCCGACGGCAAGGCCAACCTGCACAAGGGTGCTGTGGGTGTGGGCCTCGATATTGCCACAGGCCGGTGCCTGCACGCGGTTCAATACTCAAAGCGCATCATCCGGCATCCGGATACGGGCATTGATTTAAACACCATTGCCATTCCGGACTGGAAAAATCTTTTGGAACTGGCCGCCCGCAGCTATGAAATCACCCGGCTGGGTTATATTGGTGCCGATCTGGTGGTGGACAAAAACGCCGGGCCCATGCTTTTGGAGCTAAACGCCCGGCCCGGGCTTTCCATCCAGGTGGCCAATGGCGCAGGCCTGCTGCCCCGCCTGAAAAAAATCGAGGCACTGGATCCGGATTTTTCCCCTCGTGCGCAGCAGCGGGTGGAATTTGCCATGAAGGAATTTTGATGGCGCCGTAAAAAGTCTCAAATCGGAGAAAACCGCCAACCAATAAACAAATAACTTATCGATTTTACTTAACACTTAATCACTTAAAACTTAACACTGCCTGTAAAAAAGACTTTTTACAGGCTCATCAATTTTGATGGCGGCGAAAAAACTGAACCCGACCTTGGGCTCCCTTGGAACTTCCTTCGATTTGCAAAAAACCGGCCTTCTCACCTCCCGGTTTCGGAGAACCCCCGGGTGCGGGCCCTGGCCGTATCCAGGATCTGGCGGACCTGCCGGCGCACCTCTTCGGAAATCATATCCGCCGGGCTCCGGGTCTGTCGGACAAGCTGCTGGGTGCGGTGGACGATGTGCTCGGACATGGATTTTGATACAGGACATGAAAAAGCGGCTTCCGGCTGGTCTGATGATGCAAAGGACCTGACAAATCCGTACGCCGCCAGTTTCTCCGCGGTCTGTTTGACATTTCGGTAATCGCCTCCGGGACCTGCGGCCTCTATCTCCTCCCTGGCCAGGGTCTGCTCATCCACCAATACCCCTTTGGCGATGTATTGACTTTTTGCAAGGATTTCATCAGCCAGAACCAGCTGAAAAAGGGAGCCGCACATGCCCGATTCCATAAATCCCACGTCATGCACGAGGCTGGGCCCGCTGAGCATGGCCGAATGAAGCGACAAAGAGGCTTCGATTGCCGCCTGGGCATCCATTGCCTTGGAATCGCTGCATCCGCCTGCGGAAAAAACCGGAAGCCCCAGGTATTCCCCCATTTCGGTGAGTCCGGATTCCAGACTGGAAAGCTCCGGGGCGCCATAGGCAAACACGGCCTCACGCATATCCAGTATGGACTGTGTGCCGCCGATGATAATACAAGCCCCCGGATTGACAATCTGGGAAATCACCACTCCGATAAGCGATTCAGCCAGGGTCATTGAAATATGGGCGGCATGCGTGGCCGGAACGGTTCCGCCGCCGGTGCTTGCAGGGGCAAAAATCTGGGGGATATTGTTTCTGGCGCAATACATCACCTTGTCAATGGCGCTGAAATCGGAAAGAAGGGGAGATATGGGCTCATTGTAAAACAGATAATTGGGCTTCTGCCGAAATGCTTCCGGGCCGCCGGCCATGGCAATGGCAATCTGATGAATATCCCGGCAGTGCTCTTTGGACATGCACCAGGCAATGGGCGGCTTTGTGGAATTGCAGATCATTTCGGAAAACTCGAAAAGCCCTTCCATACCCCGGGGCGCGTCACTGACCAGGCCCAGTGACATCACAAAGCCAATGCCTGAAAGCGCCTCGCACACCCGTGCCACCATGGCTGCATCATTGCATGTGTAACGCCTTCGTTCAAAAGTAAGGGGATCGATAAAGTTCGGACAGGTGGGACCGGGGCCGAAATAGGTGTGACCGTGCTCCACCCGCAGGGCGGCATGGCCCTGCCAGCTGAAAATCGTGCTCACCGGCGGCACGGAATCAAGGGCTTTTTTCACAATGTGCGGCGGCATATAAACCCGGTCCTGCGTCACCCGGCACCCGTTTTCCGCAAGTATCCGGCAGGCCTTTTCATGCTTGACCCTGGCGCCGGTATGCTGCAAAATTTTGAGTACCTGGTTGAATATCAGCCGTTTTTGACCGTCAGACAAAAACGAAAACCGAATATACTGGTTTTCCGTCAGGTTGGTTCGGGTTCCCATCAGTGGCCCTCCTTTTGCGAACTTGCTGCCAGGGCCCGCAGTTCGGCCAGCAGCTTTGGATCCATGGGGTCGGGGGTGTGCTTGTCCAGGATTTTGCAGCGCTGTTCAACGGCCCGCTGCTTCATGGTTGTGGCACCGGCCGCCAGCCAGCCGTCATAGACGGTGCGGTTGATCAGGCGGGGCCGGAACCATTGCTGCCAGTGCTCATGGGTGTGATCCTGGGTGAGATATTCCCCTCCCGGCCCGACAGATTCGATCAAATCCATGGCCAGGTATTCTTCATCCGTACAGATGCCTTTTCCAACCTGCTTGATCATGGAGATGATTTCATTGCACATGAGCATGCTGTCCATGCAGAACTGCTCAGCACCGCTGATCATCCCGGAACCGTAAATCATGTCCGCCCCGGACAAAAAGGCGTAAAAAAGACCGGCGCTACAATCCACTCCTGCCTCCTGGCCCATTTCGTGGGCATCGGTAATACCTGCGGGCGACAGCATGCCCAGGCCCAGCCATTTGGAAATATCCGTGTTGGCAGCCACGCTCAGGGCAAGTTCCGGGGCGCCGTAGCAGCATCGGTTCATATTTTGTGAACCCGCACCCGTCACGCCGCCTCTGATCAAAGGCATGCCGGGATTCTGAAGATATGAAAGAACGGACACCAGCATGGTTTCCGCCAGGCTTTGAACCAGCATCCCGGCAATGGTCGAAGGCGCAGTGATTCCGGAAATCGCCCGTGATGCACACACGCAGGGAATCCGTTTTTCAGCACAGAACAGCAGCTTGTCTGCCGCATCAGCCGATAATACCAAGGGAGAGTCAATTTCAACGTAGTGCGCAAAAAACGGGTGTAAGCGAAATTCCTTTTCCCCTCCGCAAATCAGGGTCCCCATCTGCCACAATCCATGAAGCTGCCGGATATCGGCACTGCCCAAAAGCATGGGTTTGCAGGAGCCTTCGAGCATGGCCGCCACAAGGGACAAATCCCATGACGTCGGGTTTGCGGAAAAAATCCTCAGGGGACCGGCAATAAAATCAAAATTGGGAAGAAAATCAACCAGGCGGGCTGCGTTGTAAATCTTTTCATAAAGGCTCTGGCCGTCAGCCGGCCCTCCGCTATCGGGTTTCAGCGGATAAATCGGCCCTGCGCCAAAAGCCAGCTCATCTTTCTGCAGCCGCACCCCCCTGGTCCGGGCTCTGCCGGCAAGGGCAATTTTTGAAGGATGCCCGAGCAGGGCCCTTTCAACCAGAACCGCGGGAATGCGAACAAGATCTGTATCTGTAACCACGGCTTCGCTGTTTTCCAATAATCGGCGTGCCCGGGGGCTTTTTACCCGGGCCCCCAGGCTTTCGATGACCCCGAGTGCATCAAAGTAGATGCGCTCCATCTCATCTTCGGACAAAACCTGAAAATTCGGCGTGGTCTGAACGATTTCCTTTATTTGCATAGCTCCCCCCTGAAAGCCTCCGGGATTTTCAATTTAGGATAAAATATCATAATCAATTCGTGTTTTCAGGTATTTTTTTCAAATTGCCCCCCGGGATGACGCGCTGACCGGCCGGATCGTCGGGACCCACCGAACACTGCGCCAAATCAAGCGTGTTATGAACCCGTGGGGAAACACATCAGCATCGGCATTCCAATAACCCCCAGGTCAATGATAAAATGACAGATAAAAGCCGGTATGATACTCTTGTTGCGCTCAACAATGATTCCAAGGACCAGGCCGTAGGCAAATGAAAGAAAGCCGAAAACCGCTCCTGCGATCATGAAATGAATCAGCGCGTATGCCAGGGCCTGAACGATATTGGCCGTCCATATTGGATATGACGCCCGCTTTATCAGGTTATAAAGGGCCAGACGATATACAACCTCCTCGCCTGCGGCATTCATCAAACTCATCGCCAGCACGGGCGGCCAGAAAGCCGGTCCGCGAAAGCAAAATCCCTTTAATACAAACAATTCAAAACAATAATAGAGACTCACGGCCAGGCCGATGAAAAACGTGTATGAAAAACGGTTCCAACCCAGCCAGGGTTGTATGGGAATCCTAAGCCAGCGAAGCCAGAACAGGCAGCAAACGGGTATGAGCATCACCGGAGAATACCAGAGGATCCGATTGTAGGCATCAGCAGGGGAAAAAACCGGCTGAATCGGCCAGGGCCATACCCTGAGCTGCCGGGTGAGATAATATATGAAAAAATTCAATAAAATCAAGGAGACCAGCAGTGCGGCCATGGAAAAAAGGCGTACAAGTTCCGCCCTGGCTTCATTGTTTGCCGGTGCGGTTTCCGCACATGAAAGGGATTTGGTTTTTCGGCAGCGGCCGGCGATAACCATGGACAAAACAAGCCCGGTGAAAAACAAAAACCCCATGACAACCTGGGCCTGGGTCAACCCGGCAAAAATCCTTGGCTCGGTGCGGAAAACTTCAAAAACAATGCGTGCAGGGGGATAAAGTAAAAGATAGGCCGTAAACACCGCTCCTCTGAAACAGGTTCGGATTTCCGGACCGGAATAAACCCGGGTGTAGACCCGGCGCAAAAAGAAAAAAACAGCCAGATTCACCATGATTGCATACAGTGGCACGGGATTTTGCAGGCCAAGATGGAATCCATAAAAATACAGATTCACCCGTGCCCCCCAGCAGCATCCCACAAGCAAACATCCTGTGCGGCCGAAGGCATGCACCAGTGGCAGATAAAAAAAAACCGTATCCAGTATCTCGGAAATTCTGAAACGAAACAGGCAAGAAAGGACGACCAGAAAAATCACCGCCGGAATCATGCCGCCATGAAATGTGTGAGAGCCTCCGGAAACGATGTTTTCAACCAGCAGATCCACACACCAGTGCTCAAACGGCCGGTCCAGCATCCCGGCGGCCCGGGAGCCCGCATAAATCACAGGACCGATGCCGGAAATGAAAACCCCGGTAAACACAAAAACGCGTTTTTTGGAATAACCAAGGCAAAAATACAGCTTTCGGGATGTAAAAAGGGCAAAAACAATGAATGCAGCCGCAATAATACCGTAATAATAGATTTCCCCGAGGATCTGTAAGACAGGATACCGGGATGCCAATCCGAAGTATTTGAACATGAAAAACCACTGTCCTGGTCAAAGGTTATTCCAGGCTGACCGGAAAGCCTGAAAAAATGCCCTTTCATCCGGAAATGACATTTTTACAATATTTTAGTATATTAAACAACAACCTGAAGGGGGGCTTTGACAAATATAAATTATTTAAGTTGCGTAATAGGGTTAAACGTAGATCCTGATATTTATACTAAACCCTGAGATACCCGGTAAAAATTATGCAAAATCGATTGAAAAGAGGTGTGGAAAGTACCTCAGGCTTATTTTTTAAGGTTTTTTTCAGCAACAACCAGAGGCCGAACCTGCCATAAGTC
>JAIPES010000028.1 GCA_021737045.1 Desulfobacteraceae bacterium
CCGTAAAAAGTCTGATTTCAGATGGTGCCGTAAAAAGTTCAAGATCAAGGCTTGCGCAATTTCGAAGAATGCAGCGTACTTATCCGTACGTGAAATTCTGAGAAATTGCGCGTAACGCAGATATTGGACTTTTTACGGCACCATCAACCTTAAAGGAACCGGTAAAAATATGAAAAAAACGGCCATTGTTTTTGTTCTCGGATTTCTGTCACTGTGCATGGCAGCCCCATCCCATGCCGATACCCGCTATATCGGCGATTTGATGGAAATCACCCTTCGAACCGGTCCCGGTCTGAATTACCGGATCGTCAAGATGCTCAAATCCGGCCGGACCGTGGAAACCCTGGAAACCGAGGAGAATTGGACCCGTATTCGCCTCTCAGATGACACCACCGGCTGGGTGTTTTCCCGTTATATCACCAGGGAAAAGCCCAAAAGCCTTGTTGCCGAGTCTCTGCAGAAGGAAATCGGGCCGTTGCGCGCAAAGGTAAAGTCTTTAACCGAGGAAAACCAGCGTCTGATCAAACGCAACCAGGAACTGGCCAACGAGCTGACAAAAACCCGGGAGGAACTCAAATCCCTGGAAAATGAATATGCCACCCTTCAGGAGGAATCCGCGGATTACCTGAAGCTCAAAGACGAGCACGCCAGTGCCACAAAAGCCCTGGAAGAAAAAAATCAGCGGATCCAGACCCTGGAAAAGCAGGTGTCTGAGGCGTTTTTCTCCGCGGGTTTGAAATGGTTCCTGGCCGGGGCCGGGGTCCTGCTGCTGGGAATGATCATCGGCAACCGGATCGCATCCAGGAAAAAGCGGCCCGGCCTGAGATAAAAAAAAGAGCCCAGATATGGAACACCGATTTGACTTTCTGGTCATCGGAAGCGGGGTGGCCGGGCTTTTGTTCGCCCTGAAAACCGCCGAACACAGCCGGGTGGCCATTGTCACCAAAAAAGGCCTCACTGACAGCAACACGGTTTACGCCCAGGGCGGCATTGCCGCAGTGCTGGATCCCGATGACACATTTGAATCCCATGTCGCCGACACCCTGGACTCGGGTGACGGGCTGTGCAATCAAAACGTAGTGGAGATGGTGGTTTGCTCGGCCCCGGACCGGATCCGGGAGCTGGCCGAAATCGGAGTGGGGTTTAACCAGAGCAATGACGGCCGGATAGAACTGGATCTGTGCCGGGAAGGCGGCCACGGGTTTAACCGGATCGTGCATGTCGACGACCTCACGGGCCGGGCCGTGGAAGAAGCCCTGGTCAACCGGGCAAGACAGCATGAGCGCATCGACATTTTTGAAAACCATATTGCCATTGACCTGATCACCCGCTCCACCCGGCTAAAACGCGGGCAGACCATCACCGGCCACGAGGATCAATGCTACGGCGCATACGTGCTCAAACGCGACACCGGAGAAATCCAAACCTTTCTGGCCGGCATCGTGGTGCTGGCCACAGGCGGTTCAGGCAAGGTCTATGCCTATACCAGCAACCCGGACATTGCCACAGGCGACGGCATTGCCATGGCCTACCGGGCCGGGGCGGCGGTGGCAAACCTGGAATTCGTGCAGTTTCACCCCACCTGCCTGTTTCATCCACAGGCAAAAAATTTTCTGATTTCCGAAACCGTCCGGGGAGAAGGCGGGATTTTGCGCAACTCCGACGGCACCGCTTTTATGGCCGACTACACCCCCCGGCGGGAACTGGCCTGCCGCGACGTGGTGGCCCGGGCCATTGACTCGGAGCTCAAAAAACGCGGCGATGAGGCCGTGTTTCTTGACATCTCCCACCGGGATCCGGAATTTGTGCGCGCACGCTTTCCCCACCTGTACGCAAAATGTCTGGAATTCGGTTTTGACATGACCCGCCAGGCCCTGCCCGTTGTGCCGGCGGCCCATTACATGTGCGGAGGGGTCTCCGCAGACATCCACGGCAGAACCAGCATCCAGCGCCTATACGCCATCGGGGAAACCGCCTGTACGGGTCTGCACGGGGCCAACCGCCTGGCCAGCAACTCACTTCTCGAAGGGCTGGTCTACGCCCACCAGGCGGCCCTCACGGCTGCAGAGGAAATCCGGGACACGGATTTTTCCGATATCGCCGATATTCCGGTGTGGGATGATATGGGAACCATGGACAGTGATGAGGCCATTGTCATCACCCACACCTGGAATGAAATCCGCAGGCTCATGTGGAATTACGTTGGTATCGTCCGCTCGGACAAGCGTCTGGCCCGGGCCCGGCGCAGAATCGAGATTATCAGCGACGAAATCCAGGAATACTACTGGAACTTCAAGGTCACCCCCAACCTCATTGAACTGCGCAACATCGCCATCGTGGCCGAACTCATCATCCGGTGCGCCATGCACCGCAAGGAAAGCCGCGGCCTGCACTATAACATCGCATATCCGTATAAAAACGACCAGCGCTGGAAAAAAGACACGGTGCTGCGCCGCCCCTTTGTGGGATGACCCGCCAGATCCATCGGGCAAAGCATGCCTTTCTGGAATTTTTTGCAGGAAAGCCGGATTGCAGTTATAATAGGCAGGACTTAAAAACACCATGGCCATTGTACTTGCCGGCGCGGCCGGTAAAGTGCGGAAACCCTGAGAATGAAATCATCCATGAAACGCGCAAGCGCCCAGATACCCTGCGGACTCAAGATTGCCGGCCGCCCGGAGCATTTTGTGGACACGGCCGCGGAACCCGAAACCGTGGCATCCGCACCTGAACGCATCCCCCTGCTAAAGGCCCGGCTGCTGAAATCCAAGGGCGACCGGGTGAACATCGGCACACCGCTTTACGAGGACAAGCAAAACACTGACATTGTATTTGCCGCCCCCGGGGCCGGAGAAATCCAGGATATTGTCTACGGCCCCAGGCGGGTGATCCGCGAGATTGTCATCCGGCTTGACAAAGAGCAAAGCACTGAAGATTTCACCCCGTATCCGGCAGACAAACTCGCCGGGATAACCCCCGGCGCCCTGACGGAAATTTTGCTAAAAGGCGGGGTGTGGCCGCTTATCCGGGACATTGTCTACCGGGGGGTGGCAGATCCGGGCCAAAGCCCTGCAGCCATCTGGATTGCGGCCACCAACCAGGACCCGTTTCACCCGCCGCCGGACACCTGGCTGCAAAGTCCCCGGGACAAACGTTTTTTCCAGACCGGCATCAAAGCCCTGGAAATTTTATGCAGCAGCGTGTTTGTCTGCTGCGCTAAGGATACGTCCCTTGGCGATGAACAAATTGAAAACAGGGTCACTCACCGGGTTTCAGGGGGCTATCCCTTTGATGATCCGGCAGTGGTCCATTATCATGCCAAGACCCGGCCGGAGGACAATCATGCCTGGTTTGCAAGCGGCCAGGACGTGCGCCTGCTCGGCGAATTTCTGGAAACCGGGAGATTTCCGGTCCGGCGCACGGTGGCCGTGTCCGGAAAATCCGTCAATGGCCGGTATCTGCACACCCGCCTCGGGGCGCCTTTGGGCCTTCTGGCCGATCCCGGAGAAAACCCCGGCTGCAGATGGATTGCCGGTGGTTTGTTCCGGGGCTATTCCAGCGGTCCGGATTTTCATCTCGGCTTGTATGAAACCGCCGTGGGTCTTATCACGGAATCGGCAAAGCGGGAGATGCTCGGATTCATGCGGCCGGGGTGGAACAAGCCCACATGCTCGCGCACGTTTCTGTCTGTTTTCAATCCCCGGCCTTTGCCCGTGGATGCAGACATGCACGGATCCAGACGTGCATGCGTGAACTGCGGCAACTGCACCCGGGCCTGCCCGGTCGATATTCTACCCCAGTTCACCTATAAATGCATCCGGGCAGGGGAAATCGAGGAGGCCCTTTCCCACGGCATGCTCGACTGTGTGGAATGCGGGCTGTGCTCCTATGTGTGCCCGTCGAAAATCGAACTGTGCCAGACCTTTCAGGAAACCAAACAGGCCTATTTCAGGCAGCGGATTTAGCCCATGGGATGGATTGAGAAAAATTTGCGCAAAATATTTGACGCGCCCCGCAAACATTTTGAATCCGGAGGCCGGCTGGAAAAACTGGGTCCTTTGTTTGAGGCCATTGAAGACGTGTTTTTCTTTCCCGCAGAGGCCACCAAAAACCGCCCCCTGGTGCGCGACAGCCTGGATCTGAAACGGTTCATGAGCTCTGTGCTCGTGGCCCTGATCCCGCCGCTGCTTTTTGGCATCTACAACACCGGATACCACAGTCGCCTGGCATCTGAGATGGCCACGGCGTTTATGCCGTCATTTACCACGGGCCTTGGCATTGTGCTGCCCATTATACTGGTTTCTTATGCAGTGGGGCTTTTCTGGGAGCTTTTGTTTGCCGCCATCCGAAAACATCCCATCAGCGAGGGATTTCTGGTCACGGGCCTGCTTTTTCCCCTCACCCTGCCGCCGACCATTCCCCTGTGGCAGGTGGCTGCCGGCATCACCTTCGGGGTGGTTATCGGAAAAGAAGTGTTCGGCGGAACGGGCAGAAACCTGTTTAACCCGGCACTGACAGCCAGGGCGTTTGTGTTTTTCGCCTACCCGGCCCAGATGTCGGGAAATGCCGTATGGGTGGCTGTAAAGGAAAAAGCCGCCGGCGCCGTGGATGCGGTCACCGGTCCCACGCCACTGGCTGTGACCGAACTTCAGGCCCCGTTTAACAACATACAGGAAATGCTCACCGACCAGGGCTACACGTTTTCAACCCTGTTTTGGGGCCAGTACCCGGGCACCATCGGCGGCACATCGGCGTTTTGCTCTCTTCTGGGGGCCGGACTTCTCATATTGCTCGGCATTGCCAGCTACCGTACCATACTGGCAGCAGTGGCCGGCCTTCTGGCCACCGGATTTCTGCTCAACCTGGCAGCATCCCCGGATACGCTGCCCTGGTTTTCCGTCAGCCCTTTCTATCATCTGGTGGCCGGCGGTTTTGCCTTTGGGGCGGCCTACATGGCCACAGACCCGGTCACCGCACCGGGCACGGACCGGGCCAAATGGATCTACGGCTTTCTCATCGGGTCGCTGACCGTGCTGATCCGGGTGGTCAACCCGGCGTTTCCGGAGGGCGTGATGCTGGCCATTTTGTTTATGAACATGTTTGCCCCGCTTCTGGAGTACACGGAAATCCGGCTGCGGGTAAAAAAAAGGATTCCCCATGTCTGAGACCATCAAATCCATCAGCTTTGCCCTGGGCATGTGCCTGGTCTGCGGGATTTTGCTGACTGCTGCGGCAACCGGACTGCAGCCCAGACAGGAGAAAAACCGGCTCAGTGACCGGCAGAAAAACGTCCTTTACACCGTGGATCTGGCATCCCGGGACAAGACTTACACCCCGGAGCAGATCCGGGATATATACGAAAAAAACATTGATGAGATCCGGGTGTCTGCCGCCGGCGAAATCGCAGAACCCGCAGAGGACAGGGCCGGGCAGGACGGACAGGTTCTGACCATCTATCTGTATACAAAAAACGGGGAAATTCAAAACTATATCATCCCCATTGAAAGCCAGGGCCTGTGGGGCAAAATTTACGGCTACATGGCACTGGAAAACGACGGTTCCACCGTGGCCGGCTTTACTGTCTATGAGCACTCCGAAACCCCGGGCCTGGGCGGGGAAATCGAAAAACAGTGGTTTCAGGAAAACTTTGAAGGCAAAAAAATTGTGGACCGCACCGGCGGTTTCGTGGCCGTGCAGATTGCCAAGGGAGACGTGGACAAACGGGTACCGGAGGAAAAAGAGCCCCATTACGTCGACGGCATCAGCGGGGCCACCCTCACGGGCCGGTATCTCTCCGAAGGGCTTGAAAAGACCCTGGCCAGATATGAACCGGTATCCCTGTGCTTCCGCAAACAGCGCCTGAGCTGTCGTCTTCAGGAACCAACTGACTCGGGGGAGAAATGAAACTGACCCGCACCAAAGCATTTAAGACATTTGCCGGACCGGCCTGGTATGAAAACCCTATTAACATGCAAATGCTGGGCATCTGCTCGGCACTGGCCGTGACCGTGCAGTTAAAGACCGCCTTTGTCATGACCCTTGCCATGACATTTGTGGTCTCCATGTCGAATCTGATCATTTCCCTGCTGCGAAACGTGATTCCCGGAAATATCCGCATCATCGTGGAGCTGGCGGTGATTGCCTCTCTGGTAATCCTGGCAGACGAGTTTCTGCGGGCCTATTATTTTGAAATCAGCAAGCTTTTGTCGGTATTTGTGGGCCTGATCATCACCAACTGCATCATCCTGGGCCGGGCTGAAGGCTTTGCCCTTTCCAACCCCCCGCACCTGGCGTTTATTGACGGACTGGGAAACGGGGTGGGTTACGGCTCGGTGCTGATGAGCGTGGCCTTGATCCGGGAGCTGTTCGGCTCGGGAAGCATTTTTGGATACACTGTGGTGCCCGAGCGTCTGTATGCTGCCGGCTACGAGGACATGGGGCTGATGCTGCTGGCGCCTGCGGCCTTTATTATCATCGGGCTGATGGCCTGGCTGCAGAAATACCTTGTTAATTCGAGAAAATAGCGAAAAAGGGTTATGGTCGAACTTCTCAGCCTGTTTTTGAATTCCGTTTTTGCCGGCAACATTCTGCTGGCCTATTTTCTGGGCATGTGCTCGTTTGTGGCGGTGTCAAAAAACATCGAGACCGCCGTGGGCCTTGGCTTTGCGGTTATTTTTGTACTCACGGTGACCACGCCCATTAACTGGCTGATATTCCACGGACTGCTGGCACCGGGCGCCCTGGCCTGGGCGGGGCTGCCGGATGTGGATCTGAGCTTTTTAAAGCTTATCATCTTTATCTCGGTGATTGCCGCCATGGTCCAGGCCATTGAGATGATCATCGACCGGTTCTCCGCTGCCCTGTATGCGGGACTGGGCATCTTTCTGCCCCTGATTGCGGTCAACTGCGCCATTCTGGGCGGCTCGCTGTTTATGGTGGAGCGCAACATGACCTTTATCGAATCTGTGGTCTTCGGCTTTGGCGCGGGGGTGGGCTGGATGCTGGCCATTGTGGCCATGGCCGCAGCGCGCATCAAGCTGCGCTACGCGGATCTGCCAAGCGGACTGGAGGGATTTGCCATTACCATGATTGTTACCGGACTGATGGCCATGGCCTTCATGCTGTTTTCCGGCATTACCATGTAACACGGGGGAAACTTGATTTACCTGATCAGCATCGGCACATTTTCCGGGGTTATTCTGGTGCTGGTGACGTTGCTGCTGCTCGTGGAATCCCGGGTGGCCCGCAAGGGTCAGCAGCAGATCGTCATCAACGAGGACAAACAAAACCCGGTTTCAGCCAAAGCCGGCACATCACTTCTGGCGGCCCTAAACCAAAACCAGATCTACCTGCCCTCGGCCTGCGGCGGCAGCGGTTCCTGCGGCCAGTGCAAGTGCCGGGTGGTTGCCGGCGGCGGCGACATCCTGCCCACGGAACTGCCCCACCTGTCCCGGGCGGAAAAGCAGGACAATGTCCGGCTGTCCTGCCAGCTGAAAATCCGCCAGGACATGGAAATTGAAATTCCGCCCGAAATCTTTGCCATTGAAAAATACGAAGGCACCGTGGCCTCCAATCAAAGCATCGGCACCTTTATCAAGGAACTGGCTGTGAACATCGACCAGGACCGGGCCATTGAATTTGAGGCCGGCCAGTACATGCAGATCGATATTCCGCCCTTTCAGGTGTCATTTTCCGACTTTGAGATTGAACAGCCCTTTAAGCAGGCCTGGGACCAGTATGACCTGTGGAGCCTTGAGGCTGTGAGCGAAGAGCCCGTATACAGGGCCTACAGCCTTGCCAATCCCCCGTTTGAAGCAAATCCGCTGATGTTTACCATCCGCATTGCCACCCCGCCGCCGGATCAGCCCGGCGCACCGCCGGGTGTGGGCTCATCCTATATTTTCAGTCTCAAGCCCGGAGACCGGGTGAGCTTAAGCGGTCCGTTCGGTGATTTCCGGGTGGCAGAAAGCCGGCGGGAGATGTGTTTTATCGGCGGAGGCGCGGGCATGGCCCCCCTGCGCGGCCAGATCCGCCAGCTGCTGCTGTCCGTGAAAACCCACCGGCCCATGACCTTCTGGTACGGCGCCAGAAACCGCCAGGAAATGCTCTATGACGAAGAGTTCAAAAAACTCGACGAAGAATTTGACCATTTCGCCTATCACGTGGCCTTATCCGACCCCCTGCCCGAAGACGAGTGGGACGGGATGACCGGGTTTATCCACCAGAGCCTGGAGGCCCATTTTCTCCAATCCCACCCGGATCCCTCAGAGGTGGAATACTTTCTGTGCGGCCCGCCCATGATGCTAAGGGCCTGTCTGGCGACACTGGACAGCTACGGCGTGGAACCCGAAATGATCGCCTTTGACGAGTTCTGATCCTGCCGACCATAAAAAAACAGCCATTTTCGACGCAGCAACAGCGGGATTTTGCCGGTTTGCAGGAAGAAAGCCCGAAGGGCGGGGGGCGGATTTTTTCGCTCCTGAGCCTTTTTGCGGATTCAGCCGATGCCTTCGCCGAAATTTCAAAAACTCGGGCATTCGCCCTCAAACAGTTTGAAATTTTCCGGCTCCGACCTCGGCTGAATTTTCCCGCAAAAATTCTCAATGTCGCTTCAAAAACCCGCCCCCCCGCCCTTCAGCCTTCCTTGGGGACCTTGCTCAAATTTGATAACCCTGTAAAACACATTGGAAAGCTTCTTTTGGGTTGATCAACTCTTTAGGTATCCAAATTCAAAGGACCTCTTGGTATTGGTAAAGACCAGTTGCTGACGCATATTTCCAGTGCGCCGGCCATGTGGCGGGGGCAGGTGTGGTTTGTCTGGCTGCATTGGCGCGGTTTCGGCATAAGATCGTCCCGGGACTTTGGCGCCCGGAATTTTAAACTGTCTGAGGGCGAAGCCCGAGTTTTTAAAATTCCAGCCAAAGCCCCGGGACGATCGCCGAAACCGCGCCGCAGACAGACAAACCACCCCTGCCCCCATCACATGCGAAAACCGGTCCAAATCGCTCGCTTTGCAGGCACGTTACAGGTACGATATGCAGGCAGAACGCCTTTGAAAAGATTCTCCTACATCCGGGCGATCACGCCGGTGGGCAGGATCTTTAGCAGTCTTGCCACCACGGCCCAGGGCCAGGCGGGCACAAACGCGGAGCGGGTCTTTTTTTCAATCCGGTCGGCAATGATCCGGGCGCCTTTTTCAAGGGAAATCAAAAAGGGCCGGTTTTTGAGCATGTTGTTTAAGGGCGTGTCAATGTAGCCGGGATACAGCACTGTAACATCAATGTTTTTACCCAGGGTCTCAGCCCGCAAAGCTTCGAGATAAACCGCAATGCCGGCCTTGGAAGCCGAATAGGCCGAGCTTTTGGGCATGCCCCGCAGGGCGGCCACAGAGGAAATGCCCACCACGTGGCCGCCGCCCCTGGCCAGAAAATAGGCCACAGCCGCATCCACCGTGGCCATGGCACCTGTCAGGTTGACCGCAACGGTTTTGCGGGCCTTGTCAAACTCGTTTCTGCCGATGCGCTCGCCCAGACCCACCCCTGCATTGGCAAAAACAATATCCACGTCCCCGAGTTCTTCTGCCAGCTCGGCAAAAACCTGCGCCATCCGGTCTGTATCGGCCACATCCAGCGCCCGGATGGCCACAGGCACGTTTATGCCTTTTTGCTTGATTTCGTCGCGCAACTGCTCAAGTTGTTCCACCCGCCGGGCCGCCAGGGCCAGACCGTATCCGCGTGCCGCCATCTCCAGGGCCACGCCCCGGCCGATCCCTGAAGACGCGCCGGTGATAAAAATTTTTTTTGTCATGCAAACCTCCTGTGAGAATGTCTGAAAACCCGCAAAGCCACAAAAGCGTTGACACAACCGCCAAGGATAAGCAACAGCAATAATACTGAATTATTTCCCGAACCCCTCCGGGTTCATGGACTGCCAGCGCCAGGTATCCGCACACATTCGGTCAATGCCGTGCTTGGCCTGCCAGTTTAGCTCCTTTTGCGCAAGGCCGGGGTCTGCATAGCATTCGGCGATATCGCCGGGCCGGCGGCCGGTGATGCGGTAGGGGATTTTTTTGCCACAGGCGTTTTCAAATGCCACAATCATTTCCAGCACGGAATAGCCCCGGCCCGTACCCAGATTGTAGGTAACGCAGCCGCAGTTTTGCAAAAGCTTTTCTAAAGCCCGCACATGTCCCTCTGCCAGGTCCATGACATGGATGTAATCGCGCACGCCGGTGCCGTCGACGGTGGGATAGTCATTGCCAAACACCTGCACTTCAGCCAGCCGGCCCACAGCCACAGCACTGATATAGGGCATGAGATTGTTTGGGATATCAGCCGGGTCCTCTCCGATCAGCCCGCTGACATGGGCGCCCACCGGGTTGAAATACCGCAGCAGGGCCACGTTCCAGCGCGGGTCCGCGGCATTGAGATCCGTGAGCATCTGCTCGATCATCAGTTTGGTGTGGCCGTAAGGGTTAAAGGGCGCCACGGGCGCGTCTTCTCTAATGGGCACCTGATCCGGGCTGCCGTAGACCGTGGCAGAAGAGCTGAAAACCAGATCCCTGACCCCGCAATCCGCCATGACCTCGCAGAGTGCAAGGGTTGCCCCCAGGTTGTTGTCATAATAGGACAAAGGTTTTTGCACGGATTCGGCAACGCTTTTTAACCCGGCAAAATGTATCACGCATTCGATCTGTTCATTGTCAAAGATCTCTCTCAACTCCGTCTTGTTGCGCAGATCTGTTTGATAAAACGGCACACGGGTGCCGGTGATTTTTTCCACCCGAAGGACCGCTTCGGCGCTGGCATTGACCAGATTGTCGGCCACCACAGGCTTGTGACCGGCATCAATGAGTGAAACACATGTGTGGGTGCCGATGTATCCGGCCCCGCCGGTAAGCAAAATCTTCATAAAACATCCCTTTTTGACATTTTGCCTGATTATGCATTTGGATCTGGCAAAATCAGGATTTGGCTGATAAAAACCGGTCCATGGAAATCCTTTACATGGACACGCATTTTGTGGCCGTCAACAAGCCGGCCGGGCTCATGATGCACAGAAGCCGCCTGGTACACAGAAACACCCGGTTTGCCCTCCAGATGGTGCGCGACCAGGTGGGCTGCCATGTCTACCCTGTACACCGCCTGGACAAGCCCACATCCGGAGTCCTGATTTTTGGGCTTTACCCCGGGGCCGCCGGACACCTGGCCCAATGCTTTTCAGAACGCCGGGTCAGCAAGTTCTACCTGGCCGTGGTCCGGGGATGGGCACCGGCATCGGGCATCATTGATAAGCCCCTGGCCAGATACCGGGACAAGAAAAAACGCACCAACATTATCCAGCCCGCGTTTACCCGGTTTTTGCGCCTGGGTACAATTGAACTGCCCTATGCGGTGAGCCGGTATCCCACCAGCCGCTACTCGCTGGTCCTGGCCCGTCCGGAAACCGGCCGGCTCCATCAGATCCGGCGGCACCTGCATCATATCTCCCATCCGGTCATCGGAGATCAGCCCCACGGAGACGGCCGGCACAACCGGTTTTTTGCCAAAACCTTCAACTGCTCCCGGCTTTTGCTGGCAGCGGTCCGGGTGGTGTTTGACCATCCATTCACGGGTGCGGCGATCACCATTGACGCTCCTATTGACGCTTGTTTCTGTCATGTTTTAAACAGCTTTGGCTGGCGCGCTACCGCGGTCAAACACATGGCGCCGCCCTTTTGCCCCTTGCTGTCCTGATCTGTTTATACGTCATTTACTGCCGCAGGGCAACAAGGGATAGGCATTCCAAACTCCCATAAAAAAATTTTGACCTTTGCTGCGCTTTTAAGGTAAATTTAATTTTTAGACTCCACTCAAAAAATAAATCCCGGCAGGCAAATGCGCTTTTCTGCCATCTGTGTCCCACAGACCAGACACAGGAAACCGCCATGGCAACGTCAAAGGAGGCCCATGAAACCGTCCCTTGATCCCAAACCGACGCTTCCGGACATTGCCGAAAACACCAATCTGCTTGTACTGCTCATCGACAGTCGCCGGCGGGTGCAGAAACTGATCATGCCCGAAAGCTTGAATTCTTCCAAGTCTTTGGACGACATGGCCGGGAAGCCGCCGGGCGAGGTTTTGTGCTGCTGTAATGCCGAGGATTATCCGGAGGGGTGCGGAAACACCCCTGCCTGCGAGCAATGCGAAATCAACCGGGCCATCAGAGAAGCCATGGAGCGCCACGCCGCCTGCCACCGCCGCAAAGCCCACCTTAACAAGCAATCCGGAGATACCCGGTTTGCCTGCACGGTTTTTGTGTCCGCCATGTGCATCAACAATGGAGAAAACCAGGCGGATTCCCGCATACTCATGTGTGTGGAGGAAACCCAGCAACTCCAGCAGGCCGCAAAAGAGCGCAAAAAGCTTGAAGAACGGCTCCGGCAAAGCCAGAAGCTGGAGGCTGTGGGCAAGCTTTCCGGCGGAATCGCCCACGAATTTAACAATCTGCTCCAGATCATCAACGGGTATGCCGACCTGATGGCAGACGAGCTGCCCCAGGACCACCAAGCCCGGGCGTGTTTAAATGAAATCAGCACAGCCGGCAGCCGCGCCGCGGACCTGGTCCGCCACCTGCTGGCATTCAGCAGAAAACAGGTCATGCAGATGAAAGATATGGAGGTCAACGAACTCATTGAAAGAACCATATCCATGCTGCGGAGTCTGATCGGGGAAAAAATCGAAATCGATTTTATTCCCGGGCGGCACGTGGGGCGGGTGCGCGTTGATGCCGCCCATATCCAGCAGGTGCTGCTCAATTTATGCCTCAATGCCAAAGATGCCATGCCCGAAGGCGGCACCGTGACCATTGAAAGCGAAAATGTGCTCATCAACGGCCAGTATTGCCGGACCCATCAATGGGCCGAACCGGGACGGTTTGCCCTTATAAGCGTCACAGACACGGGCTGCGGCATGGACACCCAAACAACCGCCAGGAGTTTTGAACCGTTTTTTAGCACTAAACCAAAGGAAAAAAACAACGGTCTGGGCCTGTCCACGGCTTACGGCATCATCTGCCAGCACCAGGGCATGATCAATGTCTACTCCGAGCCGGGCAGGGGCACCATGTTTAAAATCTATCTGCCGGTAACAGAAAGACGGGCCACGGAAGTGGAAGTCAACCTCCAGGGACGGGTCAGGGGCGGAACCGAAACCATCCTGGTGGCGGAAGACGATGAAATGGTCTGCGATTTGATGCAAACCGTGTTAAGCCGGGCCGGCTACAATGTTTTTTGCGCAGGAGACGGTGAGACGGCCATTGAATTGTTTACCCAAAACCGTGACAAAATTGATCTGGCGGTTCTTGACGTGGTCATGCCCACAAAAGACGGCCGGCAGGTCCATGACGCCATCAAGGCATTCAACCCGGATACCCGGGTGCTTTTTTCCAGCGGATACAGCGGCAACGCCATTCACACCAATTTCGTGCTCCACGAGGGCATGCAGCTTCTCCAAAAGCCCTTTTCCACAGATGAACTGCTCAGAAAGGTACGGGCTTTGCTGGATGCCGAAAAACCGTCGAAACAATAAGAGACAAAACCGCCTACCCGGTCTTTGCTTCTGCCAGGGGGCCTTTTCCGGTCAGCAAAAACTCGATCCAGTCAAATCCCAGCGCCATCAGATCCGTATCCCGGACTTCAACTGCAGCCTTCCGGCCGGCGGGAATCTCAAATCGCCTTAAAAACGAGCTGGAAAACACAAACTCCCTGAACCGGTCCGGGTTAAAGGCGGCCATGAAAACCATTTTCACGGCCGGATTTTCCATGCCTTTGGGTCCCCAGGGATTTGCGCGCAGCAAAGCATCAATGGCCGCCCAGCGGCGGTTGTGCTCAATAAAGGGCCCCAGTTCCTGGCCTGCAATCCACTGCTCCACGCTCTGGTACTGCTCCTGCTCATGGCCCTTGCAGTAAGGATGGCGCATGACAAAATACCGATCCGGCCGGCTGTTCTCCATGCCCCTGGACAGGGCGGGTTCTATGGGGTAGGCCCGGCATGAAAAAGGCCGGTCCGCATAGACCGTGCATCCCTGATCGGTTAAAAAGGAACACGGCCGGCCCTGCTTCTGGCTCATTTTGAGCATCACATGCGGAAACCAGGGATTGTCACGCACGGCCGTATAGGTATGGGTGTCAAGAAAGGTTTCCGAATCCATTTCCAGCCTGGATTTGAGCCGGATGATGTCATAGGGATACAAATACATGTCCGGGTTCCGGCAGCAGCGGGTAAAGCAGGGCACCCCGGGATGACAGGCAAAATAAAACCCACCGCCTGTCACTTCGCTGCGGCTGCCGTAAACCACCTTGTCAGGCGATTGTTTCATAAGTCTCTGGTTCATTGGGATTTAAAGAAATATCAAAAAGATCCCGGGCGTTTTGCCACATGAGCCGGTCCAGAAAATCCCGGGAAAACCCGGCTGCGGCCAATTCCTTCAACTCCCGGTCCCAGGCATAGGGAATATTGGGAAAATCCGATCCGTATAAAACCCTGTCGGCGCGCATCTCCGAAAGCCTTACCGGGTTGTCTATGGGCAGGTAATCGGTAACCGCCATGGCCGTGTCCAGCCAGAGCCGGTCACTGGATTCAATGAGCCGGGCGTAGGCGGAAAACTCGTCAGCCCCGAGATGGGGCACGCAAAGCCTGAGATCCGGATGGATATCAAGCATGCGCTCGATTTTTTCCACCGCACAGATTTCATAAGGATCACAGGCATAAGCCGGACTTTTGGGCTCCCTTCCGGCATGGATGAGCAGAGGCTTTTTGGCCCGGCTGCAAACCCGGCTGATTTCATCCATTTCCGGGCTGTTTAAGTCAAAGCACTGGACATGGGCATGCAGCTTGACCCCGGCCAGGCCGGAATCAAAGGCTTTTTCCAGGACCCCGGCGGCATCCGGCTCTCCGGGAAAAACCGAGGCCAGACCAGTGACCCGGCCCGGATAATCCCGGCAGATATCGGCCATAAATCGGTTTAACTGCTCTGCAATGCCGGGCTTGTGCGCATACTGAAGGGCCACCACATGGCCCACTCCCCGGGCCAGCAGAAAATCAATCACCGCCCGGGCATCGAGCCGGTAACGTATGGGCCAGGCATGGGCGTCAAACCATTTCCAGATGGCCGAAAAAATGGCCTGAGGGAACACGTGTACGTGGGCATCGATCACATAGCCCGCTTCATGTGGAACACAGTCGCCCTCGGCATCGTTTAGCGCGGGCATGTTGGCCATATTGGGCTCTGATTGTCCGGATCCGGTATTCATTGGCGCCTTACAGCTTCTTTGTGCTCATTTTACCGGCATTGTTTCCGGCGGGCGCAGAACAGATCACAGAGAATACGGGGTCAGGCTTTCAAACCCGTTTTCCGTAATCACAAAGGTCTGCTCAAACTGCGCCGACAGTTTGCGGTCCGCGGTCACGGCGGTCCACCCGTCGTCTTCCACAAACAGCTTGGCCGTACCCAGGTTGATCATGGGCTCAACAGTAAAGACCATTCCCGGCACCAGCACCACGCCCTGGCCTTTTTTGCCGTAATGGGGCACCTGGGGCGGTTCATGGAAATCAAACCCCACGCCGTGGCCCACAAACTCTCTTACCACTGAGCAGCCGCGGCCCTCGGCATAGCGCTGGATGGCCCATCCGATATCGCCGATGGTGCGATCCGGGGCCAGCATTTCCATGGCCGCTTTCAGGCTGCCGGCGGCCGCGTTCACAATCTTTTCCGCATCCGGTGAGGGAGTGCCCACAAAAAACGTTTTGCTGGCATCCGCATAATAGCCGTTATAAATATGGGTGATATCCACATTGATGATATCGCCGTCCTTTAACACGTAATCGCCGGGAATGCCGTGGCAGATCACCTCGTTGACCGATGTGCAAACGCTTTTGGGAAAGCCCCGGTAATTGAGCGGGGCGGGTACGGCCTTGTTGGCCATGGCATGTTCGTGGACAAGGGTATTGATCTCTTCAGTGCTCATGCCGGCCACAAGCTTGCCGGCCACAAGATCCAGCCCCTCGATCACCAGCCGGCCGGCAGCGCGGATGGCCTCGATGTCTGCTGCCTGCTTGAGCTCGATGTTGTATTTCTGGCGGTACCATTTGCCGATATCAACGGGATTGGCATTTTGTTTGCCCATGCAGCATTTCTTGTATTTTTTCCCGCTGCCGCAGGGGCACGGGTCATTTCTTCCGATTTTGCTCATGTTTTTCATTGTCTGTTACCTGCTTTAACCAGGCCGGGTTGATTTTCATGGATTTTTGAAAACCGCCGGCCCGTTTTTTTCAACATTGATCCAATTGGCTTAAATCACAAGAACTTTATTATTAATCCAGGCGGTCCGGCCTGTCAAGCAATTGCACGGCAAGGTCTTTTCTGGTATAAAAGGGATTATTGCAATCTGTATTTCCAAACCCTGTTAAACAAGGCCGGATCATGAAACAAGACGAACTGATCTTAAAGACCGTCAAGGAAATTGTGGTAAAATTCATCGAGGTGGGAACGGTTTCCCCTTCGAGTTTCCATGACCATTTCCGTAATATCTACAGGACCGTGGAAAAATCCGTGCGCGAGACCCCTTCGGAAAAACCCGGTCAATCCCGGTCTGAATAATCCGTACCCGCACGCCTGGCCGGAAGCATTGATGAATCTTTGCCCGGATGGATCAATGGGCTGCCGCCCAGTTGCTGCCCACGGCCATATTTACCTTCAACGGTACGGAAAGTTCGGCGATATTTTCCATGATCTGCCGGACCCGGTGCTGAACCGTTTCCAACTCCTCTTCGGGCACCTCAAATACCAGTTCGTCATGCACAGTCAACAGCATGACCGTTTTCAGCCCCTGTTTTGAAAGATCCGCATCCACTTGGATCATGGCCAGCTTCAAAAGATCGGCCGCCGTGCCCTGGATGGGGGTGTTGATGGCCGCGCGCTCAGCCATACCGCGCATATTGGCATTTTTGCTGTTAATATCCGGGATATGGCGGATCCGCCCGAATCGCGTGGAAACCCGCCCGGCATGGCGGGCTTCTTCAATGGTCTGGTCAATGAACCGTTTTACCCCGGCGTAGCGTTCAAAATAATGATCAATATAGGTTTGCGCCATTTTCCGGGTGATACCCAGCTCCCTGGACAGGGAATAGGCGCCCATACCGTAAATAATGCCGAAATTGATGGTCTTGGCCTGCTGGCGCAGCTCCGGGGTCACGTTTGGCCGATCCGTGAAAAACACCTCGGCCGCGGTCCGGGCGTGGATGTCTTCATCATTGGCAAAGGCCGAAATCAGAATTTCATCGCCTGAGTAATGGGCCAGCAGGCGAAGTTCGATCTGGGAATAATCGGCTGCCACGAAATGCCAGCCCTGTTTGGGAATAAACGCCCGGCGCACATCCCGGCCCGCCTCAGTGCGGATGGGAATGTTTTGCAGATTGGGACTGGAACTGCTCAGCCGGCCCGTGGCCGTTATCGTCTGGTTAAAAGAGGTATGAATCCGGCCGGTTTCCGGGTTGATCAGCCCGAAAAGCGCATCCACGTATGTGGACTTGAGCTTGGCCAGCATCCGGTGGTGCAGCACCAGCTCCGGTAGTTCATGGTGCCGGCACAGGGCGGTGAGCACCTCCACATCCGTGGAATAGCCGGTTTTTTTCTTTGTTTTTTTCTGTGTGGGCAGATTGAGCTTGTCAAAAAGAATACGGCCAAGCTGCTGAGAGGAATTGATGTTGAACTTTTCACCGGCCAGGGTGTAAATATCGCCTTCAATGCGCTCAAGCTCTTGGGCCAGGTCCCCGGACATGGCCTGCAGCCGGTCTTTGTCCACCCGGATACCGGTTTCCTCCATTTTCACCAGCACCGGCACCAGCGGCAGTTCAATGCCGGACAAAAGTTCGGACAGGCCCGCGGAGTCAAGCATTGGAGAAAGCTTGAAATAAGCGGCCAGGGTGATGTCGGCATCCTCGCACGCATAGGTCACCGCCTTTTCCACAGGCACCCGGGCAAAGCTTTCAAGCCTCCCCCCCTGGGCTGAGACAACCTCGTCATAGGTAATCATCCGGTGTTCCAGATAATCCATGGCAATCTGGTTTAATCCATGAGCCCGTTTTTCCGGGCTGATCAGATAGGAAGCCAGCATGGTGTCAAAGATCACGCCTTCCAGATTCGCCCCGCTGCGGCGCAGAACCGTCCAGTCATACTTGATATTCTGGCCGATCTTTCCGATTTCCGGGTTTTCCAGCACCGGGACGAGCCTTTTTAAGACCTCGGCTTTTGAAAGCTGGGGTGCGGCATCCGGGCCTGTGTGCCCGCATGGGATATAATAGGCGCAATCGGTTTCCATGGCCACGGAAATGCCCACCAATTCGGCGCGCACCGCTTCGGTTGAAGTGGTTTCCGTGTCAATGGCAAAAAAGGGGCTTTTTTCCAGTTTTTCCGCAAGGGCCTCAAGGCCGGCGGCATCGCGCACCACACGATAATCCTTTGCAGACAGATCCGAGACCACGGGATAGTCCTCCTGGAGCTTTCGAAACTCCAGGTCCCGAAACAGCCGGGCCAGATGATTGGCATCCGGGGCTTTTTTGGCCAGATCCCCGGGGTTGAAGGCGATGGGCGCATCCGTGACAATTTTGGCCAGTTTCCGGCTCAAAAATGCCTGGTCCCGGAATTGTTCCAGATTCTCCCGCTGCTTGCCCGCACGGATCTCATCCAGGCGGGCATAGAGCTCGTCGATGCCCCCGTAGGTCTGCACCAGGGTGGCGGCAGTCTTGGGCCCGATGCCGGGCACGCCCGGAATATTGTCGGAAGAATCTCCGGAAAGGCCCTGAATATCGAGCATCTGGTGTGGCTCCACCCCCTTTTCAGCCAGTACACGGTTCCTGTCCGTGACCTGGTCCTTCATGGGGTCCCACATGGTGACCTTGTCGGTGATCAGCTGAATCATGTCCTTATCCCCGGTCACCATGACCACTTCAAATCCAGCCGCCTCTGCCTGGCGGGCCAGGGTGCCGATAAGATCATCTGCTTCATAGCCGTCCATAAGAAAAACCGGGACGTTAAAACCCTCGGTGATCTCGTGGATCACCGGGATCTGCAAGGCCATATCTTCCGGCATCTCAGGACGGTGGCCCTTGTAGTCCGGATAGAGTTCATGGCGGAAAGTGGGTTTCCGGCTGTCAAAAACCATGGCCACATATTTGGGGTCCCGGTCATGGATGAGCTTGATCAGCATCCGGGCAAACCCGTAGGCCGCGTTGGTGGGAAATCCCCTGGAAGTGGAAAGGGACCGGATGGCGTGATAGGCCCGGTGAATATAGGTGCTGCCGTCGACCAGGTAAATGCGTTGTTCATCGCTCATGGGCTGTGGTCCGGATCTTTCTTGCCGGGTTATTGCTGCCGGCCGGCTATGATGGATTTGATCTCTGATAACTGGTCAATGTAGTAGTCCGCACAAAGCCCGGGATTGCGGCAGGCGACAAACACCACGCCCGCAGCTTCGGCCGCGTATTGATCCAGTTGCGAATCTCCGATGTAGAGCACCTCCCGAGGGCCGGCCCGGAAACGGGCCATGATGGCATACAGCTGCTCCGGGTGCGGTTTTGGGTTGGCCACGTCCATGGCCGTTACCACCAGGTCAAAACAATTCTCCAGCCCGTGTTCTTCCAAAACCCGGTTCATGGTATCCGAGCGGTTGGTGGCCACAGCGGTTTTCAGACCGTTTCTGCACCAGCAAAGCACATCCTTTAAGTCCGGGGCCATTTTCATGTAACGGATGTAAGGGCCGTAGCCCCTTTTTCTGCGAAAGGCCTGGGCTGCGGCAACTTCGTCGGCATCCGGGAAAAGATGGGCTATGGCCTGGTCTGCGGTGTGCATCTGGCAGTAGGCAAACTGCGCATCGGTCATGGGCGGTTTGGAAAAATGGGCCAGGATATCGTTGTAATAGGCCTGATTGGCCGCTTCAGTGTCAAACATGACCCCGTCGCAGTCAAAGGCCGCAACCTTTAATACTGTCATGCCTTAACCTTGATGGTTTGGTAAAAAGTAAGTTTTTAGATGGCGCCGTAAAAAGCTTTTTACCGCGTCCGCTGTTTGTCAGGAAGAAAGCCCTGCGGCCGGGGTCAGTTTTTTCCCGGGCCCGCGGGCCGCAGCAGACCCGAGACCACAATGGAGATGGTGCCGGCCACGTCACTGTCTGTTTTAAGAAAAACAGTATCATAAAACCGGCCGGGTTTATCCCGCTGGTTTTCCACGCGCAGGGCGTAACCATTTTTTCCGTTTTCCCGGATCTGGCTGAGTCTATAGTCGATATCCACCCCCCGGGCCGCGGAAAGCCCGGTAATGTTGAGGCCTTTATCGGTTTCCGGAAAAATTTTAACTGTTTGGGCAATGCTCTCCCCCTGCCGCCCCTTTAAAATCACCCTGCGGGGGGAGACCGTGACATAAGGCTTTACTTTGCCGTAAATCTTTAACTCAAGCTGCGGATTATCCGGATCACTGGTATCCACCTTTATGGTTTTGCTCAGATCATGGCCGGCATTGCCGGAGCTTGTGGTTACCCGCACTTTTAATTTTCCCTCCTCGCCGGGAAGGATCCGGTCGGGTTTTTCGACCGTGGCACACCCTCACCCGGTGCGCACAGACCCGATCTCCAGGGGCGCATCGCCCGGATTGGCGATAACAAAGGAATAAATGATCTTTTCACCGGCATAAACCGCGCCCCAGTCATGGACGGCATTTTCCACCACGGCCCGGGACCGGGGGGCATTTTCCTGCGCCGGCACTGCGGCCGGCATGCAAAGGGCTGCTGCTACAAGGGCAATCAATGCAGCCTGCAATATCCGATATTGTAGCATATCGTGTTTCCTTTCATCAGCAGATAATGCAAAACGCTTGGACAAACCTTTTCCATGGGTAATACGGAATCCCGGGGCCAATGTCAAGGCCTGCCGGACAAAACCGGATACAGGGCTTGCCGCATGCCCGCCTTTCTGATACGAATCGAAATATCCTGGAGATATGGACAACCTCTGATCCGGAGACAAAAGACATCATGGAAATCCAATCCGCCCTTTCACGGGAAATCCGTTTTATGATCGGCGCGGCCTGCTTTGTGGTGATCGTGGCGGGAATGCGCGCGGCAGCCGGCATCCTTGTGCCGTTTCTGCTCTCGGTATTCATTGCCATCATTTTTACGCCCCTGCTGTTCTGGCTTCAGAAAAAAAGATTGCCCAAAATTGCTGCCATCGGCCTGATCATGGCCATTATCATTGCCCTGGGCACGCTTTTGATCCAGTTTGTGGGCGGTTCTGTGGGTGAGTTCACAACCACCCTTCCCATATACCAGAAACGCCTGCTGGCCGAATCCTCAAAACTCATATCCTGGTTAAATGACCGGGGCATTGTGGTTTCCGAACAGATGTTTCGGGAATACCTGGATCCGGGAATGGCCATGCAAATGGTCTCCCGCACACTGACCGGTCTGAGCGGGGCGCTGACCAACGCGTTTTTAATTCTGTTGACTGTGATTTTCATCCTTTTGGAAGCCGCCCGTTTTCCGGAAAAAATCCGCTCCGCATTCAAGGATCCGGAAAAATCCCTGGCCAACTTCAGCCGGTTTACCAAAAGCGTCAACCGCTACCTGGCCTTAAAGACCCTTTTCAGCCTGGCTACCGGCATTTTCATCTGGATCTGGCTGTCTGTACTGGGCCTGGACTTTGCCTTTCTCTGGGGTCTTCTGGCGTTTCTGCTCAACTATGTGCCCAATATCGGCTCCATTATCGCAGCTGTTCCCCCGATTCTGCTGGCCCTGGCCCAGCTGGGCGTCTGGCCGGCGGCCCTTTGCGCCCTGGGTTTTGTGGCGGTCAACGTGGTTATCGGAAACCTTCTTGAACCCCGGTTTATGGGAAGCGGCCTGGGCCTTTCCACCCTGGTGGTGTTTCTCTCCCTGGTGTTCTGGGGCTGGGTTCTGGGCCCGGTGGGAATGCTGCTGTCCGTTCCCCTGACCATGATTTTTAAAATCGCCCTGGAAAACAGCCCGGAAGCCAGGTGGCTGTCTGTCATGCTCGACAGCGAGGCCACGGTTGCTGCGGATGCCAATCCAGATCAGAACGCACCGGTTTTGCCTGAAAGCAAATGATTTTTCCAAAGCAGAGATCCCCCATACCTCTGAAATATACCCTGAGCAGCTTGTATTTTCTTTACTTCGGGGTACTGGGCATCTATCTGCCCTATTTCAACCTATACTGCTACAGGCTTGGATTTTCCGGGTTTGAAATCGGCTCCATTTCGGCCATGCGCACCCTTACCACCGCCCTTTTCCCCCTGATCTGGGCAGCGCTGGCAGACCGGTTTTCCATGCGCCGGCCCATATTTATTTTCTGTCATTTTACCAGCACAGCCATATGGGCATTTTATCTGGTCTTCACGGATTTTGCGACCATGTTTGTGATCACGGCCTTTTACGGGGTGTTTTACGCGCCCTTGATTTCCTTTCTGGAATCATTTTCAATGGATCTGCTGGATACGGAGAAAAACCGCTACGGCAACCTGCGGGCCTGGGGGTCGATCGGCTTTATCCTTATGGTCACGGGCGTGGGCCGGGCCATTGACATTTTATCCGTGGAAATCATCATCGCCCTGATCCTGACCGGCTCTTTGCTGCAATCCATCCTGGCCTTCAAGGTGCCGCAAACCGCCAAAGGCAAAAAGCTCGATTTTTCCGCAGGCGCCCGTTATCTTTGGAACAAGCGCGTGGTCTTTTTTCTGATGGCCGCCTTTCTGATGCTGGCCAGCCACGGCACATATTATGGTTTTTTCTCCATCCACCTGGAAAACCTGGGCTTTACAAGCACCTTTATCGGTTTTGCCTGGGCCCTGGCCGTTATTGCCGAAATCGGCATCATGATTTACTCCAGGCCCATATTCCAGCGCTTTTCCCATGAACGGGTGCTCATTGCCGCGTTTGCGTGCACCTGTCTGAGATGGTTTCTGGTGGCAGGCGCCCAATCCGCCTGGCTCATTATTGTCACCCAGATGCTGCACGCCTTTTCCTACGGGGCCTTTCACGTGGCCAGCATCCTCTACATCGACGAACTGACCCCGGCGGCGGCCAAAACCCTGGGCCAGGCGGTCAACAATGCCGTCACCTACGGCCTGGGCATCATGATCGGTTTTTTTGTCAACGGCATTTTTTTCGAGATTATCGGAGCGCCGGCTCTTTTTACGGCAAGCGGCGTGCTGGCATTGCTTGGCGGGCTGCTTATGGTATTTGAAACCGCCACCCGAAAACAATCGGCATAGGCGGGACTCTATCCGGATTCTGGCAGGATCACCAGATAATAAATCCGCCCCCTGTGCTGCATGTGACCTGCGGCCATGCGTGCGCCGGGCCCGGATCCCCAGAACAGGTCTGCGCGCTTTTTGCCGGAAATCGCACTTCCCGTATCCTGGCTGCAGGCAAAGCGGCAAAAAGGGACCCAGTCATGCTTACGGCCGGCCGCATTTTTTTCTGGCGGCTTTTTTGCGCAAATAAACAAAAGCGCCCCTGCAGGGGAAACATCCCGGTCCAGCGCCACTGAACGGCCCGGGGTCAGGTCCACGCCCAGGGAACCTTTCGGGCCGCCCCGGGCTTTTCTGAAAAACACGTACCTGGGATTGGAAAACAACACCTCCCGGATCTCCCCGGAGTGTTTTTCAAGATATGCGGCAATGGCCTGCATGGACATCTCGGATCGGTTAATTTTTCCTTTATCTATCAGGTATTTGCCGATGCTTTTGTAAGGCAGCCCGTTTGTAATGGCAAACTGCACGGCAATCATATCCCCGTCCTGCAGGCGGATCCGGCCGGAGCCCTGCACCTGCAGGAAAAACAGCTTTACCGGATCTGCCACCCAGGCAATCACCTCCGCCCTGGATTGGAGCACATCCGTTGTATCAATGGTGCGGCGGTCATAATAGGGGACCACCCGGCCGTCTGCCAGGCGACCCACGGCAGACCGGCTGTCGCATCCGGCATCAAACGCCGACAGATCCAGCTCAACCAGATCCTTTGGCCGGCCGTAAACCGGGTATTGAAACAAGCCGGTCTTTTTCCTGCTGCCTTGGATCACGGGTTCATAATAGCCTGTAAACAATACTGAAACCGGCTTGCTTTGCTCAATGTGGGCATAGACCCGGGCATTTTTCTGCAAAAAATTTTTTGCCGCACCTGCAGAAGGCTTCTTTTCAATAAACTGTTCAAACCGGCGCAATCCGGAGATCAAATCTTCCACCGAGTATGTATCCGGGCCATAAGCCATCCTGCGGGAGGAAGGCAGTTTTTCGTAATAGGCAATGGTTTGCCCGATGGCCCGGGATAGCCCGGAATAGTCGAGATCATCGGCAAACACGGCGGGCTGTCTGGCTTCCGGCACTTCGGTCATTTGCGCGCATGCCAGTGCCGGCAGCGCCCACAGAACGGCAAATAAGGCTGCGGCTGTCAGCCGCTGAAACACAAAAACCGGAACAGACTGCCGCCAATTACCCATCTGTGTCATTTTCATCCGCGCTCTCTGTTTCCATCTGCCTGGCCTTGTTGTCCACCGGCCCTGGCGGGTTTAAATCCTTGCGATCCTCTTCCACCACACCCATTTCCCGAAAACGGCGCGCAGATACCAGTACCCGGCGTTCCAGGGCGCCGGCTGTCTTGTTGTAAGCAGCAACGCTTTTGTCCAGGTCCCGCCCCAATTGGTTGAAATGCCGAACCATGGAGTAAATCCGCCCGTAAAGTTCACTTCCCAGATCAATGGCCGCCCTGGCGTTTTCCACCGCCGTTTCCTGGCGCCAGGAATAGGCCACGGTTTTGAGCAATGTGATCAGGGTTGTGGGTGTGGCCAGAATCACACCTTTGGCAGCCCCCTCCTCAATTAAGCCGGGCTGACAGGACAGGGCTGCGCTGAAGAAATTCTCCCCTGGCATAAACAGCACAACAAACTCGGGGGTGGGCTCAAACTGCCGCCAGTACGCCTTCTGGGCCAGGCGGTTCATGTGGGTTTTGACCTGACCGGCGTGGCGCTCAAGGGGTTGTTGAGCATTTTCCTCATCCCCATTATCCAGGGAATCGAGGTAGGCCGACAAGGGCACCTTTGCGTCAACGACCACCTGACGATTCCCCGGCAGCCGGACAATCATATCCGGCCGCAGCATCCCGTCTTCAGTGGCAGCAGAGGATTGCTGGTAAAAGTCGCAATGATCCTGCATGCCCGCAATCTCGGCCACCCGGCGCAAGGTCATCTCCCCCCATCGGCCCCGAACCTGAGGCAGGCGCAGGGCCTGGACCAGGCGTCCGGTTTCCCGCTGCAGATCCTGCTGGGTGCGGGCCATGGAGGAAACCTGCTCTGTGAGACTGCCGTAGGCCTGCTGACGGGCCTGCTCCATTTCCCGGACTCTTTTCTCGTATTTTTCAAGGGTGTCGACCAGGGGCTGGACCATGTCTCCCACTGCCCTGCTGCGGCCTTCCATGTCCGTTTTTGCCGCGTCTAAGTACCGGGAAAACGTGGTTTTGGCCAGGTTCATGAATGCCTGGTTGTTTTCCTGCAGGGCCCGGGCCGATAGTGCGGAGAAACTTTCCGCCATCCGGTCCCGGGCCTGCTCGAGCATGGCTGATTTTTCCCGGGCTGCGCTCAACTCCGTGCGGCACTGGGTGTACTGCCGATATAGGTGATTGTGCCGGGCCCGCAGCCTGTACAGGACAATGCCCAAAACAAGGAGCACGGTCAGAGCACCGGCAGCTATGCCGGCAGCCAGGTACAGAATTTCAAGGGAAACGGAAATACGCATCAGAAATCACACACCCGAATCCTGCGAGGATTCGGGACTGCGGACAAAATGACCGCTTTTGCCGCCGGATTTTTCCACAAGGCACACCTCTGAAATGGTCATGGCCCGGTCATGGGACTTGCACATGTCATAGACGGTCAGTGCGGCAACAGATGCGGCCGTCATCGCCTCCATTTCCACACCGGTGCGGTCATCGGCCCGGACTGCGGCCCGGATTTCAAAACAACCGGCATCCTTGTCCGGGTAAAAATCCACCTGCACGTGCCGGATACAGATGGGATGGCACATGGGAATAAGCAAATGGGTCTGCTTGGCGGCCATGACCCCGGCGATTCTGGCGGTTTCCAATACATTTCCCTTGCGGCTCTGATTGGACACAATTTTTTCAAACGTGGCGGCCTGCATGGAAACCACAGCCCGCGCAACGGCCTGGCGGCAGGAGACATCCTTGCCGCTCACATCCACCATCCGCACCTGTCCCTGCTGATCCAGGTGGGTAAACTGGGCCATCTATAGTACCCTCCTGTTGTTTTTATGCATAATACTCGGTTTTGGCGGTCACGCGCTTTTTGACCGCATCGATCATCCGGGTCATGCAGGCCAGAACGTTTTCCCGGAAATCGCCGGCCACGGCAATGAGCATGATATCATCACCCACCGCCAGCTCGGTTGTTTCCGTGATTTCCACCACTATTTCCACGATCCCGGGCTGCTGCTTCTCTGTATCAATGATCTCATCGATCCGGTCCCGGTTGACTTCCAGCCGCACCCCGGACACGGGGCGCCCGTCGCGGGAAGTGGCCCGGACAACGCCGTGGTGGGTCAGGATCATGCCCACCCGGTCATAGTCCGCAGATGTCTTGATCTGGTTTATAAGCCGGTTCTGATCCATTGTATTAAGGTCCTTTATTCTGTTTTTCCAGGCGGGATCTTGCGGTTTCCAGGTCCGCCGGTGTGTTGATGTTAAAAAACGTATCCAGATTGGGATCGGCCTCCATGACTTTTTCCGGCGGAATCACCTTGACCCGGAGATTTTCAAACACCCGCCGGATCTTGAATTTTTCCTGCCGGAGATAGCGCTCCACCACGGCAAGGCTTTGGCTGGCATACGCGGCACAAAGAGGCTCCAAACCCGCAGGAGTCTGGGCCATAACCGCATCGATGCCCGGCTCAAGTTCGGATAAAACCAGTTCCACCACGGCTCTCCGGATAAAGGGCGTATCACAGGCCACTGCGAAAATATAGGGGGTCGGGGAATAAAACAGCCCGGCATGAATGCCGGTAAGCGAACTGCGCGCTGAAAACAAATCCGTCACCAGGCCGGCATCCCAGGGCAGGTAGGCCAGGGGATCATGTGTTATGATCAGCACCCGGGAAAACATCTGTCCCAGCAGGGCCGCAACCGGCTCTATCACGGGCCGGCCGTGCAGGTCCAGGAATGCCTTGTTGATGCCGTTAAACCGGGAACTCCGCCCCCCGGCCAGAATCACCCCGCTGCAGGAAAGATCCATCTTATCTCCAGAAAAACAAAATCTTGATCTAGTGGGCAGCAATAGTATAGACTGCGTTTATTTTCAATTGTTTTATGGCAGACGACCCGGTACATGGCCATCTGTCATATTCTGGTTGCTGAAAAACAGCGGCTGAAAACAAGGACGCTTCAATGAACAATACCGCCAAAACCCTGTATCAGGCAGCAGACATCAAAGATGCACTCGACCGGATGGCTGCAGATATTCTCAGTTCCCGCAAAGACGCAAAAAATCTTGCCCTGGTGGGGATCCACTCCAGAGGCGTGTTTCTGGCAAAGCGGATCCGGCAGCAGATTGCCAGCATGGCTGCCATGGACGTGCCTGCCGGGGAAATGGACATCAATCTGTACAGGGATGACTGGACCGGCATCAGCCATCAGCCCGAGGTCCGGTCCACGCGCATTGATTTTGACGTCAATCACCGGGAGGTCATTCTCGTGGATGATGTTCTTTATACCGGCCGCACCATAAGGGCAGCCCTGGATGCGATCATCGACTTTGGCCGGCCCGAACGCATTGAACTGGCCGTGCTCATTGACCGCGGTCACCGGGAACTGCCCATTCAGCCCGATTATACCGGTCTGCTTATCCAGACCCGCAAAACCGAAGCGGTCAATGTTTTGCTCACCGAGTACGATGGTGTTGACCGGGTGGACCTGATTGCCAAATAATAGCGCGCCGGGGGCGCATTTCATAAGGTCAAAAATTCTCATGGGACGAAAGCAGCATCTTCACCACGCACCAAAAAACATTGACATTGGCGTGATAACAGTCTCTACCACCCGCACCGCCGATGATGACAAAAGCGGGCTGTGGATAAAAAAGCAGGCAAAAAAAGAAGGCCACAGGATTGCCTTCTATTGCATTGTCTCAGACAGCCGGGAGCATATTGTCCGGGAAGTGGCCGACAGCGTCTCCGGTAATGGCTTGCATGCCCTTATACTGACCGGGGGTACGGGCATGGGTTTTTCCGATGTCACCATTGAAGCCGTCAGGCCCTTGTTTGACAAGGAGATGAGCGCGTTTTCAACACTTTTCACCCAGCTCAGCTTTGAGAAAGTCGATTCCGCAGCATTGCTGTCAAGGGCCGCGGCCGGTATCATCGGCAAAACCGCCGTATTCTGCCTTCCGGGGAACCTGGAAGCGTGCAAACTGGCCTGCAATGAATTGATTTTTCCGGAAATCAAACACATCGCCGCCCATCTCATCACATAGATCCAAGCGGCTCATATAGAAGATCTTATCTTAACAAGGAGAACATTGCCATGTTCGGTATCGGCATGCCCGAACTGATCGTGATTTTAGCCGTGGCCCTTATTGTCTTCGGCCCCAAAAAACTACCGGATCTTGCCCGGTCCCTGGGAAAAGCGATCAATGAGTTCAAAAACGCAACACAAGACCTGAAGGATTCAGTGGACAACGAAATCAAGGATGTTAAAAAACCTTTCGAGGATGTGGGCAAAGACGTCAACCAGATAGAGAATCGACCCAGGCCTTCCGCAAATGACAGTTTTTCACCGGGTCCTGAAAAAAAGGAACCCGTAACCGCAGACCCGGGCACCAAATCGTCTGACAGGACAGGGCAAGACGCAGATACCGGTGCATCTTCGTCTTTTTTTGACCCCGAGGCCCAAACCCAGAGCCAAAAAAAAGAACATGGCCATGGATGAAGAAGAAAAACTGCCTTTAACCGAGCATCTCGAGGAGTTGCGAGACCGGCTGATCCGGTGCTTTGTCGCGATATTCGGCGGCTTTGTCATCGCCTACGTCTTCAAGGAAAGACTGTTTCAGATTTTGACCCGGCCGCTGATCCGTGTCATGGAGCAAGGCGACACCCTGATTTTCACCGGAATTCCGGAAGCCTTTTTCACTTACCTGAAAGTGTCCCTGCTGGCCGGCCTGATGCTGGCCGCCCCTGTTGTGATCTACCAGTTCTGGATGTTTGTGGCCCCGGGGCTGTATAAAGACGAGCGGCGGCTGATGATACCCACCGTGTTTGTCTCTGCCTTTTTTTTTATCGGCGGCGCCTTGTTTGGCTATTTCCTGGTGTTTCCCTTTGGGTTCAAATTCCTGCTCGGCTTTGCCTCTGAAACCATCCGGCCCCTGCCGTCCATGCGGGAGTATTTGAGCTTTTCCGCAAAGCTTTTGCTGGCCTTTGGGTTTGTTTTTGAACTGCCCATTGTCATCACGTTTATGGCACGGCTGGGTCTGGTAACCGTGCCTTTTCTGAAAAAAAACCGGAAATACGCCCTGTTGATCTTCTTTGCCGGAGCCGCCCTTCTCACGCCTCCGGATATCATCACCCAGATCATGCTTGCCGCCCCCATGATGGTACTTTATGAAATCAGCATCATGGGGGCACGGGTTTTCGGCCGATCCCGACAGGCAGGAGACCCGGATGAGCAGAAAAGCGACGGCAATAAAGATGTCTGACCCCCGATTTCATGCTTCATCAAATATAATTGACAGGCTTGCCAAATGCTGCTATAAAGAAACACCTGAAGAAAAAAATTTGGCAGATTGTTATAGGTGGACGATTCCACACAAATATGCTTTTAACCAGTTTGGCGCAAGGAGGACAAAATGAAAAAACGATTTGCGATCCTGACAGCAGCTGCCTGCATGGTCGCGGTATTCTTGGCTGCAGGCCTTTATGCCGGCACCGGAGACAGCTGCCCGGATGTAATCAAGATGGAAAATCAGGAAGCCTTTGAGCAGCACCGCATGCCCATTGTCGAGTTTGACCACGGCGCGCATCTTAAGGCCGAACCGGATGGATTGGGCATTGGCTGCGGTGAATGCCACCATGATGAAAACGGCGAACCCCTTGCGGATCTGCAGGCCGGCGACGAGGTTCAGGGCTGCTTTGAATGCCACGACGGCACCGGCGCCGGCACCCCGAAGGATTTCATGGGCCCTGCGCCTGATGCAGAGGCACTGAACTCCTACTACACCGCCGTCCACGTCAACTGCGTCGGCTGCCACAAAGAGCAGGACGGCCCAAAGACTTGCAACGAATGCCACGTCAGGGAATAGCCAAAGCGGTATAAAAGCCGGTTTTTCAAACAAGTCAGTGAATAAAAAGCCCCGTAAAGCAAAGGATTTTGCTTTAC
>JAIPES010000120.1 GCA_021737045.1 Desulfobacteraceae bacterium
GATTTAAAAAATGAAATTCGAAACCTGAATACGCAATGTTTAAAACTGTTAAAAATTTGCCTGCCATATCCGTCTTTCTTGCTCAGATGTAAGGTCTGTGCTTTTTTCGAATTTCGGATTTCGTGCTTCGAATTTATGGGTGAATCCTCCAGGCAGGCGCCGGGCATCTCCAAATCGCAAAAATTTTAACTTCTCCGCATACAGGCATGCTAGATTGCCTCCCCGTCGGCCTCTCCGGTGCGCACCCGGATGACCCGCTCCAGAGGAATTACGAAAATCTTGCCGTCTCCGATCTTACCGGTGTTGGCAGCACCCCGCACCGCATCGATGACCTCGTCGGTGCGCTCGGCCGGTATCACGATCTCCAGCTTGATCTTGGGCATGAAATCAACCAGGTATTCCGCACCGCGGTAGATTTCCTTGTGCCCCTTCTGACGGCCGTATCCCTTGACCTCGGTGATGGTCATGCCCTGGATGCCGATATCATTTAAAGCCTGGCGCACGTCGTCGAGTTTAAACGGCTTGATGATGGCTTCTATTTTCTTCATACGCTTGTTCTCCTGTAACAAACTTGAAAATCGCTCCGTTTCGGTTGTTAAAACCTGCCTGGTGCCCGCCGATCAGGGCAGCGCCGAGAGCACCTGCTCCCGGATTTGTTCAACGCGCCCGGGCGTATCCACCTTGCCCCCCTGCTCGTCTCTGACATAAAAAACATCCACGACCTGGTCGACCTTGGTTGCGATCTTTGCAACCCATATGTCCAGGTCGCTTCTGGCCAGTGCATCCGTGATCCGATACAGCAGCCCAGGAAAATCATAAGAAAAAACTTCGATAATGGTGTAAAAGCTGGAAGTCTCGTTATCCACCTCCACCCGGTTAGGGCGGCCGGAACCCCCGTCTTTTCTTGCCCGGGCCTGCTTGTCTGCCAGTGCCTTTGAAAGATCAAGATTTCCGTTCAGTGCGGCGTTGAGATCCCGGGCCGCCCGCTGCCAGCGCTCGTCTTCAAATATCTGGTCCGGCGGCGGGGTTACCGTGAAGATATCCAGGGCGATATTGTTGCGCCACGTGTATATCTGGGCATCCAGGACATCCATGCCGTTTAAGGTAAAAACCCCCGAAATTTTTGAAAACAGCCCGGGCCGATCCTTGGCGCATACCACCACGGTCCGGGTATTGGAAGCCTCCTCCGGGACAATCTCCCAGACAAAGGGCTGATCTGCCAACTGCCGGTAAAGCTGGATGTGCGAGACAATATCCCGGGCTTGCGTGTAAAGCAAATAGCGCGGGGAAAGCACCTCGAGCATGGCCTCCACGTCCAGACCCGGGAAATCGGATGCCTTGCGCACGTAGGCCTTTTTTTTCTCCATCTGCCGGACAGCCCCGGAGGTGGCCAGTTCTCCTTTTTCCAGGATTCCCAGGATTTTCAGAAAAAAGTCGCGCACCAGGGTGGCTGTCCAGTTGTTCCACGCCTTCGGGCCAGTGGCCATGGAATCGGCCACAGTCAGCAAATACAGCATTTTCAAAAAATTGACCTGACCGACTTCCCGGGCGATACGAATGGCGGTTTCCTCGTCATTGATGTCGCGCCGACTGGCGGTCTTGACCAGCAGCAGGTGATTTTCGATTAAAAAGGACACCACCTCGGATTCCCGACTGCTATAGCCCAGGCGCGCCATGATCGTGGGTGCCATTTGCGCGCCGGTGGCCGAATGCTTCCCGTCGGCCCGGCCCTTGCCGATATCGTGCAGCAGGGCCGCCAGCAAAAGCAGATGTTTTCGCTTCAGCCCGTTATAAATCTTGATGCAAAGCGGATCCACACCCTCGGGTGGGTTGTCCGCAAAGGACTTGATAAAGTAAATGGTGCGCAGGCTGTGCCGGTCCACAGGATGAAGGTGATAGGCATCAAACTGGATGCGGTTCACGATCCCGCCGAATTCGGGAATCATCCGCACCAGGAAGCCGGTTTCCAGCATCAGCTCCAGCACGTTGACCGGTCCGGCGGGAATCAGCAGGATATTTTCAAAAGCCCGCCGGACATCCGGGTTGGCCCGAAAATCGTCGTCCACCAAATACCCGAACTCGCGCACCAGCCGGCCGGCCTCGCGGGTCAGGGGCATGCGCAGCCTGGCCGCGGCCTCGAAAATCCGTATCAGCAGAATCGGCGACTTGACGATGCGATTGGAGGAGTGAAACCCCAGTCCGCCGCGGGAGACCTCGATACCCGGGATATCAGGCTGGCGTCGAACTCCGAAACTGCGCCGCGCGGGCTTTTCAAATCCCAGCTCGAATAACAGCAAAAGCAGTTGCTGCTTGACATATCCCATCTTCGCATGCAGCTCGCTCATTAATCTCTCCACCGGCAACTGGCCGTCTTCTTCCACCAGGCCCATTTCATCTGCCAGCCGCTCCTGATGATCAAAATAGAGCTGATCGCACTTGCGTCCGGTAAAATAATGCAGCCGGTTGCGCACCCGCCATATAAAGGAAAGCGCATCACACAGATTTTCATATTCCCGGCTGGAAAGCACGCCGTGGTATTCCAGATCCCGCAGATCACAGAGATCATACTTGATCCGGCCGATCCACCGCATGGTGTGGTAGTCGCGCAGTCCGCCCGCACCCTCTTTTAAATTGGGCTCCAGCAGAAACGTGGCATCCCCGTAATGGCGGTGCCGGCCACGGTTGCGCTCCACCAGGTCGCGAATGGTTTTATGCGGCGCGCGCGCGAAAACCCGCTCGCGGACCTGGGCGGTCATGTCCGCATATACCGATGAAATGCCGCATAAAAACCGGGCATCCAGAATGGAGGTCAAAATCTCCAGGTCCTCTTTGGCCATTTTCACACATTCACGAAGCGACCGGGTGGCATAGCCCACCTCCAGACCGAGATCCCACAGGGGGTAGACATACTCCCGGATGAGATCTTCTGCCGCATCAGGCACAGCGTTTTCAAACAGCAGCAGCAAATCCACGTCGGAATACACGCACTGCTCGGCGCGACCGTACCCGCCCAGGGCGACAACCGCATACGGGTTGCGGTTAATGGCAATGGCCGGGCCGATCTGACTGATGGCAAAGCGCTGCCGGAAGTAATCGTCAAAAAGCTCGGAATGTGCCCGGAGGAATTCGGCCGGCGCCATGTCCGGGGCGGTTGCAAACAAGGCTTCGCGGCGCTGCTTGAGTATTGCGGCCGGATCCATGTCCCGGCTTTCCACTGTATATGTTGTTGACACCACAAATCCCTCCATTTGTTTCTATAAATAGCAACTCTTGTGCCAGAATTTTACAAAACACAAATAAACTATAAAATCAAATAATTGAAACCGAATTCAATTGCGGTGGGAGCAGAAAGGAGCGACAAATTTGTAATATCAACTTACAATTTTGTAATGTCCCTTTGTGTATTTACAGAAAGAATATACAGATGATGGTATGAAAAGCAACCGTGTTTCTGTTATATTCAGACAATCAGGGCGAAAAAGCGGGCAGAGTCTTCAAAAACCGGCTGAAAGGATTCATCGCATGAAACGCATTATTGTGGGTCTTGCCGTGCTGATATGTTTTGCAGCCGCCGGGCATGGCCGGATAAATGATCCAGACCCTCGGGAACTGGTCAAAGGCGCTGTCAAATACCTGCGGGGCAATACCTCCCGCGCCGTGGTGGATATGACCATTCACCGGCCGGACTGGGAACGGACGATGACGATCAAGGCATGGACCGAGGGCCGGGAAAACAGCATTTTCTGGATTGCCGCTCCCCCCAAGGACCGCGGCAACGGCACCCTGAAGCGCGGCGATGAAATGTGGATCTTCAATCCCAAGGTCAATCGGGTGATCAAGCTGCCGCCCTCCATGATGTCCCAGTCCTGGCAGGGCTCGGACTTTTCCAACAACGACCTGGCCAAATCCGACAATATCGTGGATCAGTACACCCATGAAATCATCGGCAGGCAAACCCGCCATGGAAAAACCGTCTACGTGATCCGCTCTCTTCCGAAGCCGGGCGCACCCGTGGTCTGGGGCATGCAAAAATTAAAGATCCGCGAGGACAATATCCTGATCCGCCAGGCATTTTTCGACGAGGACAGGGAACTGGTCAAAGCCCTGGACATGGAGAAAATCGAAATGCTCGGCGGCCGGCTCTACCCGGTGAAGTGGAAGATGAAAGACGCGGGTCAGAAAGAAAAATATACGATACTCGATTACCGCTCCCTCGAATTCGGCGTGGACATATCGGACCGGATGTTTACCATCGCCAGTCTTAAAAACCCCAGACTATAGCACGGACGATCCCGTATGGGCATGGACATGAAAATGGCCTGGCGCAACGTGTGGCGCAATCCGCGCCGGACCTGGCTGACCATCTGCGCCATCGGGTTTGCCTGCATCATCCTGATATTCATGCTCTCGTTTCAGTTCGGCTCCTACGGGACCATGATCAATTCGGCCATCCGGATCAATACGGGGCACCTGCAGATCCAGGCGGAGGATTATTTTGCGGAAAAATCCATGCGACAGGTGGTGCCCGAACCCGGACCGGTCATCCGGGCGGTTTCCGGGATCGAATCCGTGCAGGCTGTCACCGCCCGGGCCAACGCGTTTTCCCTGGTATCATCGGACAACCGGACCGCCGGGGCAATGATCATCGGCGTGGACCCGGAATCCGAGGCACGGGTATCCACCCTGGAAACCCTGGTACGCAAGGGGGTGTTTCTCACCAAAGCCGAGCACGGGACCAACCCGGCACTGATCGGGCGCCTGATGGCACAAAACCTTCAAGTGGACATCGGCGACGAGCTCGTGGTGCTCGGCCAGGGAAGGGACGGCTCTGTTGCGGCCACCGCATTGACGGTATGCGGCATCTATGCCTCAGGCATGGAAGAATTTGACCGCAGCACGATGCACATACCGCTTGATACCTTCCAGGAGGTCTATTCCATGCGCGGCACGGTTCACGAAATCGTGGTCAACGTAAGCGGACTCGATCGGGTGGGCCCGGTCAAGCGGGCCGTGGCCGACCGGCTGGATCAGATACCCGGCGGCAAAAATCTGACCGTGCTCGACTGGGATGCGCTCATGCCGGGCCTGACCCAGGCCATCAAGCTGGATTTGACCATCGGCGTCATCTTCTGGGCTCTTCTGGTGCTGGTGGTGGCCTTTTCCATATTAAACACCTTTTTGATGGCCGTGTTCGAGCGTACCCGGGAGTTCGGAGTGATGATGGCCATCGGCACCCGTCCCGGCCGCCTGGTCAGAATCATGCTCTGCGAGTCCACGGCCATGACCCTGGTTGGCATCGGCCTGGGCATTGCCCTGGGCTGCGCGGTGACCTTGATTTTCCAGCATATCGGCATCGATCTTTCCGGAGCCTCGGAAATTCTGCAGCAGTACGGGATCTCCGGGCGGATTTATCCGCAGCTTTCGATCATTAGCGCATTGGCCGGTCCGGCGCTGGTACTGATCGTCACCTTTGCCGTCTCGCTGTATCCGGCCCTGAAAATCAGGAATTTCAAGCCGGTGGAAGCGATGATGCATGTGTAGAAATGTATAGACCTGATTTGAAAAACTTTTGGAAAACGTCTTTATCCAAGCCCTTGGCGTATTTGAACCATAAATCCGAAATTCGAATTTAGAGCCTTGGTATTCGGATTTGGGCTTTATACAACCCTTTTGCATAGGCACCCCTCATGGACATCACGATCGCCTGGCGAAATATCTGGCGCAATCCGAGGCGCACGATCATCATCATGACCGCGGTGATCATCGGGATCTGGAGCATGATCTTTCTGACCGCCTTTATGCGCGGCATGGTGGTGGACATGATCGAAAACGGGATCGCCACGCTGACCGGGGATGTCAAGATATACGCCGCCGGCTTCCGAAGCGATCCCGCACTGGAAAACCGCATCCGAAACCCCGGCTCCCTGGCAAAAAAGGTGCAGGCAAACCTGCCGGCAGATGCACGCATGGCCGCGCGCATCCGGGTCAGCGCCATTGCCCAGAACGCCCGGCATTCGGCCGGAGTGACGCTGGTGGGAATCGATCCGGCCGAAGAAACCGGGGTTTCGTTTATCGGCAACGGCGTGGCAGCCGGGCAAATGATCCGGCCGAGCAATCCCGTGGACATCGTGGTCGGCCAGGCCCTGCTCGAGAAATTCGAAACCGAAATCGGCAACAAGCTGATTCTGATGTCCGAAGACGCCGCACACGAAATGGCATCCCGGGCGTTCCGGATCCGGGGGGTTTTTTCCGCCGAACTCGAAGCCACGGAAAAGCGCTTCGTGTTTGTCAGCAAATCGGCGGCTCGCAGAATGCTGAAAATCGGTGCGGACATCTCGGAGATCTCGGTCATGCTGGAAAACCACGGCCGGGCCGAAGCGATTGCCGAAAAAATCGCTGCAGCCATTGACACGGAAGCCTATGAAGTGCGCACCTGGAAGGAGCTCAAACCCATGCTCCAGGCCTACATCAATATCTTCGACGGCTATATCATTCTTTGGTACCTGGTGGTCTTTGTGGCCATGGCCTTCGGCATCATCAACACCACGCTCATGGCGGTATTTGAACGCATGCGGGAATTCGGGCTGCTAAAAGCACTGGGAATGCGGCCCTGGCGGATTCTTCGCGCCGTGCTCATCGAATCCTTTTTTATCCTGGTCATCGGTGCGGCCGCAGGAAACGCCCTGGCCTTTTCCATGGTCTATGCCATCGGGCAGCGCGGCATCGACCTGTCCATGTTTGCCGCGGGATTTGAATATGCCGGCATGTCCTCGGTCATCCGGCCGGAGATATTTGCCGGCGACGTGGTGCTGGCCAATGCG
>JAIPES010000029.1 GCA_021737045.1 Desulfobacteraceae bacterium
AGTCGATTTTCAGATGGCGCCGTAAAAAGTTCAAGATCAAGGCTTGCGCGATTTCGAAGAATGCAGCGTACTTATCCGTACGTGAAATTCTGAGAAATCGCGCGTAACGCAGATATTGGACTTTTTACGGTGCCATCATTTTTACTCCATTCACAATACAGGAAAGCTGCCGTGAAAAAAACAATGAAACCTGCGTGGAAAATCCTTCTTTTTGGCATTCTAACTGTCATGCTGACAGCCGCCGGCTGCCGGGCACTGGTTCCCGGCCGGGTTCTGCCGGAGACGCCGCAAAACCAAACCAGCGGCTGGGCCCATGAACAAAGCGACCTGTCCCCTGATCCCGAAGTTATATTCGGAAAACTGGACAACGGGTTTTCCTATGTGCTCATGGAAAACCAAAAACCCGAAGACCGGGTAAAAATGCATTTGAACGCAGATGCCGGATCATTTCACGAAACCCCGGAGGAGCGCGGGATCGCTCATTTTCTCGAGCACCTGCTTTTTGCCGGGACCCGAAACTTTCCATCCGGCGAACTGGTGAAGTACTTCCAGCGCATCGGCATGAAATTCGGACCGGATGTCAACGGCCGCACGGGTTTTTACAACACCACCTATGATCTGGACCTGCCGCGCGGCAATAAGAAGGATATAGACGAAGGGCTTTTGGTCATGCGCGATTTCGCATCAGAAGCCCTGCTGGAGCCCGGGGAAATCGAAAAGGAAAGATCTGTTATCCTGGCTGAAAAACGGACCCGGGACAACCCGGATTACCGGACCTTCAAAGAAACCTTCCGATTTGAGCTGCCCGAAACCCGAATTGCCGGACGCATGCCCATCGGCACCCGCCAGACCATTGAAAACATCGACCGGCTGATGCTGGAGACCTTTTACCATACCTGGTACCGGCCGGACCGGCTCACATTGATTGCCGTTGGCGATTTTGACCCGGAGACCATGGAAAACCTGATTGAAAAACGCTTTTCCGGCCTTTCCGCAAAGGCGCCGGAAAAACCGGAACCGGAATTTGACGACTTTGATCATGAGGGGCTCAAGCCTTTTTACCATCACGAACCCGAAGCCGGCAGCACCAAGGTGGCCATTGAAACCCTCACCCACGCTACCCAGCCGGCCGACAGCAGGGATTACCAGCAAAAACAACTGCTGTCGGAAATGGCTGACAGCATTGTGGGCCACCGCCTGGACCGGCTGCGCAACGAGCAGGACGCCCCGTTTACCCGGGCCGATATTTACTCCGGCCATTATCTCAAATTTGTCAAAGCCGCGGAAATAAGCGCCAAATGCGATCCCGAAAACTGGGAGGAAAGCCTTTCCCTGATCGAGCAAACCCTGCGCCGGGCCCTGGAGCACGGATTTACAGAGTCTGAGGTCAACCGTGCAAAAAAGGAATTTGCCAATGACCTGCAACAAGCGGTCAAAAACGCTCCCACCCGTGAAAACGGACAGATTGCCGGACAACTCCTGCACCATTTGAACACCAAACGGGTTTTCCAGTCCCCGGCCCAGCGCCGGGACCTGCTCCAGCCGGTGATCGACAGCGCCACGCCGGAAAAACTGCACGAAATGTTTAAAAACCAATGGGCCCCATCCCACCGGCTGGTGCTGGTGACCGGAAATGCGGATCTGGCCAAAGACGCTGAAACCGGAGAAAAGAAAATCACTGCCGCATACAAACAGAGCCGGCAGACCCAGGTACAGGGACCGGATGCGCAAGACGCCCTTGCGTTTCCCTATCTGCCGGCCCCATCCGGCGCAGCGGCAATCGCGAACCGGACGAAAATGGATGAAACCGGGGTGACCCGGGTCAGGTTTGAAAACAACGTGACCCTGCTGGTCAAAAAAACCGATTTTACCGCCAATGAGGTGCTCGCAGCCGTGAGCTTCGGCAATGGACAGTCCTCGGAACCACAGGACATGCCCGCGCTTTCGGAGATGACCGACCGGGTTATGAACTCCAGCGGTCTGGGTAAGCTCTCAGAAGACGAACTCAGCCGGGCCCTTGCCGGCACCTCCACCCGGGTTTCCTTTGACGTGGAAGAAGACAAGTTCGTATTTTCCGCCAGATCGGTACCTGATGAAACCGAGTTGATGTTTCAACTGCTCCACCATTATATACAGGACCCGGGATTCCGGCAGACAGCCCTGCGCCGGGGCACCCGGCAGCTGACCCAGAAATACCGGTCCCTTTCCCATTCGGTCCAGGGTGCCATGGCCATCAAAGGCCGGAAATTTCTGGCCGGCGGAGATTGCCGGTTCGGATTCCCGGACCCGGAGTCCGTTGAACAGGTCGAACTGGCTGATATCCGCAACTGGATCACCCCGGCTCTGACCAAAGGGCCCCTTGAAATCGCGGTGGTGGGCGACATTGACGAAGATGCCGTTATTGACGCGGCAAGCACCTATTTCGGATCCCTGCCCCAAAGAAGGGATTTGCGGGAGTCTGAGCCTGTCAGCACCCCTGAGTTTCCCAAAAACCAAGAGATTGAGCTTTCCGTGCCCACACGCATCTCCAAGGCGCTTCTCGTGACCGCCTATCCCACAACCCATATCTGGGATATTCATCAGGCCCGGCGGCTGTCTGTGCTCGCCGATATTGTCTCCGACCGGATGCGCATCCGGATCCGGGAAAACCTCGGGGCTTCCTATGCCCAGGGCGCCGGCCACTCCCCGAGCCGTGCGTATCCGGATTACGGCCTGTTCACCGGTTATGCGGTCATTGATCCCGAAGAAATGGATACCGTTGAGCAAGCCATGAACGGGATTGCCGCCGAACTCCTGTCAAAAGGAGCTACTGAAGATGAATTAAAGCGCGCCCTGGAACCGACTTTTACCCAAATCCGCGAACAGATCAAAACCAATGAGTACTGGCTGCACACCGTACTCAAGGGTGCAGGACGCCACCCGCAGCAGCTTCAGTGGAGCCGTACCCTGCTCGAGGATTATACCTGCATCACCGTCGAAGAAATCAATCAAACGGCCAGGAAATGGCTAAAACCGGCGCATGCGGCGATTATCCGCATCCTTCCGGAACCCGGGGATGCAGACAACGTCGCGCCCGAACCGGATGATCAATAATGACAACGGCAATTATTGACTTTACCACATATGACAAATCCGTGCCCGAAGCCCTTGCCCGGGCCGGGGCAAACCCTGTGCTGGCCGGCCAGGACCGGATCCTGATCAAACCCAACCTTGTGACCGACAGCCCCTTTCCGGTGACCACGCCAACCGGGTGCTGCGAAGCGCTTATCAACGCCGTGCGTGCCTGCAACCCGGATGCTGAAATCATCATTGCCGAAGGCACCGGAGATCCGTCCTGTGACACCATGGCCGTTTTTGAGACTCTGGGATATACCCGGCTGGCTGCACGCAAACAAATCCGGCTGGCCGACTTAAACACCGAAGACTTAAAAAAGATGAAAAATCCGGCCTGCCGGCGCCTGCCCGAATTCTGGATGCCGGAGATCGCCTTGTCCTGCTTTATCATCTCTGTTCCCGTGTTAAAGGTCCACACTCTTGCGAGGATGACAGGAACGCTGAAAAACATGATGGGATTTGCCCCGCCTGCGCATTATTCCGGCGGCGGGGCATGGAACAAGGCTGCTTTGCACAGCCGGCTCCAGGAGGCCATTGCCGATTTAAACCGCTACCGGCAGCCGGACCTGAGCCTGGTTGACGCCTCGGTGGGCATGGCCGACTCCCACCTGGGCGGAAGGCAGTGCGATCCGCCCGTTGGAAAACTCATCGCCGGGCTTGACCCGGTGGCCGTGGACCGGGCCGCAGCCGGTCTCCTGGGTCTGAACTGGCAGGATATCGGCCATCTCAAAAAACCGCTTTCATAAGCGCCCGGGTGATAAAACCACCCAGCAATGCCCGGCTTGCAGCCAAATAAAAAATGCCGGCGGCTTTCCGATCGCTATTGCCTGGGACGGACGGATCTGGTATGAGATGGCAGACCGGCGCGAAACAAACTCCGCCATGCGCCTGTTGCATCCGGACAAGCGCTTGATTCAATTTTTGCAAAGGGCCTTTTATGAACAACCAGAAACACGCTTCAACTGCTCCGGCCGGCTTCATGGACCGGACATGGGATTTTTTCGCCTCAGTACGGCTTTCCGTGGTGCTGCTGCTGAGCCTGGCAGTCACATCCATTATCGGCACTGTCATTCCCCAGAACGCGGATCCGTCCGTATACGCCCGCAAGTTCGGGCCGGATCTTTATTCTGTGCTCGATGCGCTCAGCATCTTTAACATGTACCAGTCCTGGTGGTTCAGGCTGCTGTTGTGCCTGCTTGTCATCAATCTGGTGGTCTGTTCGGTGCGCAGGCTCAAAGCCACATGGAAAGTCATTTTCCCCAAAAAAACCCACTTCAACCCTGATCGGTTCAAAAAAGTCGCCGGCCGCATCGAATGGCAGGTGCCAGACACCCCTGCCGGGGATCTGAAAGACACCATTGAACAATACATGCAAAAACGCTATTCCCATGTGCAGACCCGGCAGGAGGATAATTCCTGGTGGATCTTCGGGGAAAGGGGCCGGTGGACCCGTCTGGGGGTTTACGGCGTTCATCTGAGCGTTGTCCTGCTGGTCATCGGCGGGCTGATCGGATCTTTATTCGGATTTGAAGGGATGATGAACGTACCCGAGGGTGAGAGCCGCCGGACCATCACCCTGCGCAATTCCGATGAGACCCGGCAGCTGGATTTTTCGGTGCGGTGCGATGATTTCACGGTTTCCCACTACCCCTCCGGCCGGCCCAAGGAATACCGCTCAGATATCGCCCTCGTGGAAGATGAGAAAGTGGTTGAAACGCACCGGCTGCGGGTCAATGACCCGCTTCGCTACAAGGGCATCAACATTTTCCAGTCCTCCTACGGACAAAACGCTGCTGAGGCATTTACCGTCGTGTTTACCGACACTGAATCCGGGATGCGATTTGAAAAAAAAGCAGCCATTGGCAAGACCGTGGCGGTTCCGGCAGGCAAGGGGGAATTGACTGTGGAGGATTTTTCCGGCAATTTTGCTTTCAGGGGCCATAATGTGGGTCCGGCGTTTCTGGCAAGCCTGAATCCGTCATCCGGAAAGCAGCGGCCGGTGCTGCTGCCCGTGAACTATCCCAAATTCGACCGGATGCGGGGAGGTGAATATGCCATATCCATTGAAGACGTGGCGTACACCTACTACACCGGCCTTCAGGTGACCCGGGACCCCGGGGTTCCACTGGTATATATCAGTTTTGCCCTGATGATTCTGGCCTGTTACGTGACATTTTTCATGTTTCAGCAGAAAATCGGCATTGAAGTTCAGGACAGTGATACCGGTGTACGGGTTGCAGTCGGGGGCATCTCTGAGCGCAGGCGGCCCGGCATCAAAACCGCAGTGCGGCGCCTGGCTGCAAAACTGCAAAAACAAACAAACCAACGCACCGCGGGATAACCGCGTGCCAAACGGTCAAATACTGCACAGGACAAACCATGCCTAACAGCGAAACCGTATTCACCATTGTCACTTTTGTCTATGGCCTGGCATTTATTCTCTATGTTGCCGCCTGGATATTTAAAAAATCCCTGCCCGGAAAAACGGCCACAGGGGTGCTGATCGCCGCGGCTGCTGGCAATGCCGCAGGTTTTGTGCTCAGATGGACGGAATCCCACCAGATGGGCTACGGCTATGTACCCTTGTCCAACCTGTATGAGTCCCTGGTGTTTTTTGCCCTGTGCATGGCCGTGATTTACCTGGTGGTGGAATACCGCTACAAGGTCCGCACCATTGGCGTCTTTGCCTCCATTGTCCCGTTTCTGGCCATGGCCTATGCCTCGCTGCCCTCGGTGGACAGCCAAATCCAGCCCCTGATTCCGGCCCTGCAGAGCAACTGGCTCATTGCCCATGTCATTACATGCTTTCTGGGATATGCCGCATTTGCCATTGCCTGCGGCATCAGCATCATGTATTTGATCAAATCCGCTTCTGCCAGCCCGGATACCGGAACCGTGGGACACTTTCCGGACGTGGAGACAATGGATGAACTGACCCACCAGATGATTGCCTTTGGTTTTTTGTTTCTGTCCGTGGGTATTATCACCGGCGCCATCTGGGCGGATCAGGCCTGGGGCCGTTACTGGGGCTGGGATCCCAAAGAAACATGGTCGCTGATTACCTGGCTGATCTATGCCACTTTGCTGCATGCCCGCTTCATGCGGGGTTGGGAGGGAAGGCGCATTGCTTATCTGTCGTGTCTCGGGTTTGTGGCTGTTTTATTTACCTACTTCGGGGTCAACCTGCTGCCCGGGCTGCACAGCTACCAATAAGCCATGTACTGCCTGCACGCATTTGCTATTTTCATTGACAATTTTGCTCAAACCCGATATTGGATTTGTCTTGATCAAATCTGTTCCGGATCTTTACATATATCCATTACAAGAAAGAGTGGCAATATATCTTTTCCGATGAACCCCAAACAGTTTTGACGGAGTCCCCATGAGCACACAATCGGACAACCAAACGGCCGCCGCCGGCAACCGCTCCTCCGGCTGGGTGGTATTTGTTTTCTTCATGATCGGATTGGTCGCAAGCATCATATCGGGATGGGTCGCCTTTCCAAAACTGCTGTACTCCACCAAGCAACAGCCCATCGATTTCAACCACCAGGTGCATCTCGAACAGATGGGCGGCCAGTGCAACGCCTGCCATTTCTTCAGAGAAGACGGCAGTTTTTCCGGATCTCCCACCCTGGAAGAATGCAAAAGCTGCCATATGTACCCCATGACCGGCAATGAAAACGAACAAAAATTCATAGACGAATATGTCAACCAGGACAAGGAAGTGCCCTGGCTGATTTATGCCGAGCAGCCACCCTGCGTGTTTTTCTCTCATGCCGCCCATGTCAAAGGCGCGGATATGCAGTGTGCCACCTGCCACGGTGATATCGGACACTCCACCTCCCTGCGCGAATACCAGGAAAACCGGATTAGCGGTTACAGCAGAGACATCTGGGGCAAAAGCATGCTGCGCCTGGGCGAGGCCGAACACGGCCGCCGCCAGAAAATGAACGACTGCGCTGAATGTCACCTGAAAGAAACCGGCAGCAAAGGCAACTGCTTCCAGTGCCATAAATAGATTTTGCGGGGAACACCAATCTCACAGACGCGATGTGGATATACAGACAAGGGGTAGATTCATGAAAATCGATCGCAGATGTTTTTTGTCGCTCGTCATCGGCGGAGCCGTGGGGACAACATTGACCCCGGTGCCATGGAAACTCACCGACGACATCGCCATCTGGTCCCAGAACTGGCCCTGGACGCCGGTGCCAGAAGACGGCCCGAGCAAATTCGTGAAATCGGTCTGCAATCAGTGTCCGGGCGGATGCGGTATAACGGTCCGCACCATCGGCGACAGGGCCATTAAAATCGAAGGCCAGCCCGATCATCCGGTCAACAAGGGCAGTCTCTGTCCAAGGGCCATTTCCGCCACCCAGCACTTCTACGGCCCTTCCAGAATCCAGGGCCCAATGAAACGGGCCGGTGAACGCGGCCAGGGCAAATGGGAAAAAATCTCCTGGGACGAGGCCATCAAGACGGTCACTGAAAAACTGGCCGAGCTGCGGACCCGGGGCAAACCTCACACCGTGGCATGCATTTCGGATACTGACAGGAATGGCTCATCATATCTCCTGGACCGGTTTTTAAAGGCTTACGGCTCACCCAATTTTATCCGCACGCCCTCCTCAGCAGACGCACAGGAACTGGCCCTCTACCTTTCCTGCGGCCGGCAGGGCACCATCGGCTATGATTTCAGGAAGGCCGACTTTATCCTCAGCTTCGGGTGTGCACTCATGGACGGCTGTGATGCAGCCGGACAGGTGATGTCGGCTTTCGGTGAACAGGATAAAAAAACCCGGTTGGTCCAGATTGAAGCCAGATTATCGGATACCGCTGCCAAAGCTGCCCAGTGGGTGCCCGCCAAACCCGGATCTGAAACCGTCCTGGCCCTGGGCCTCGGCCATGTGATTGTCCGCGACGGGCTTTATAACAAAGCGTTTATTGAGGACCACGGCTTTGCATTTGAAGACTGGCAGGATGATGCCGGAAATACACACCCCGGCTACCGCAGCCTGGTGCAGGCTCACTCCCCGGACAAGGTGGCGAAAGCCACCGGATTGTCTGAAAAGGTTATTGAATCGCTGGCCCGCTCTTTTGCCCGGGCGCGTCGTCCCGTTGCTGTCAGCGGCCTTGGCAGTGCAGCTCCGGTTAGCCTGGATCAGTCGCTTGCCGTATTTGCACTAAACGCTTTGGCCGGCAATTTCCAGAAACCCGGCGGGGTTTTTCTCATTGATGAGCCCGATTATCTGAGCTGGACTGAAATGAAAATCGACAAGACAGCCTCTGCCGGCAACCAGCAGCCAAGGGTGGATGGTGCCGGATCTGAAAGGTTTGCCCATACGCGCTACCTGCCAAACCAGCTGCCCGAAGCAATTAATTCGGCAAAAGGCGATTCTCCGGTCCAGGCCCTTCTTGTGGCCGGCGGCAACCCGCTCTATACACTGGCTGACACCCAGGCCGTCGAAAAGGCTTTTGAAAAAATTCCCTTTATCGTGAGTTTTTCCACCTTTATGGACGAGACCGCAGAGCAGGCCGACTTGCTGCTGCCCCATCCCCATTTCCTGGAAAGCTACCAGGATGTACCTACGCCCCGCGGCATGGCCCACACAGTGATCAGTCTGGCCCGGCCGGTTGTCAAGCCCCAATATGACACCCGTCCCACGGCCGACGTGGTCATCCAAATCGCCAAAAACCTTGGCGGCTTTATTGAAAATGCCTTTCCCTGGAAAAACTACGAGGATTTTCTCCAAAAAAGCCTCTCGGATCAGTGGAAAACACTTGAAAAGCAGGGATACTGGAGCGATTCCAAGTCCCGGGATACCTCCCTGGATGAAATCTTCCGCACGGCTTCTCAACGGTTTGAATTTTTTCCAATGTCGAAGCTTGCGGCAATGAACGGCAATGGAAATAAAAAAGCCGGTGTTGAAAAAATCGAACTGCCCGGCGACATTGCCAAGATGCCCCTGGTGCTGGTCCCGTACATTTCCATGCGTATTTCAGACGGTGCCGTTGCCAACACACCCTTTATGACCAAAACCCTGGATGCAAATGTGGTTCTGGAAAACGATGTGTTTGTTGAAATCAACCCCAAAACCGCATCCGAGTACGGACTTTCCCAGGGAGACAAGGCAACGGTAAAAACCCAGGCAGGCCAGGCCGAAGTTCGGGTCAACCTGTTCGAAGGTATCATGCCGGGTCTGGTGGCCATGCCCGCCGGTCTTGGACGCACCGGGTTCAGCGACTACATCGCCGGCAAGGGCGCCAATGTCTACGGCCTGGTTGCACCGGCAGTCGACCCCGCCTCGGGACTCAATGCCGCATGGGGGGCCAAAGCCGCGATTGCCAAAGCGTGATATCGCCATCATCCTTGACATATAACCCGATAATGAGGTCTTTTGATGACACAGCAACCCCAACATACCAAGACAAAACGATACGGGATGGTCATTGATCTGGACAAATGCACCGGATGCGGCGCCTGCATGGTGGCCTGTTATGCTGAAAACAATGTACCGTTCAGACAGGATGAATCCGACAAGATGCGGAGTCTCAACTGGATCCGGGTAATGAAGGTGGACAATGGCAAGCCGTTTCCGGATACACAGGTCTGCTACATTCCAATGCCCTGCATGCAGTGTGACGGCCAGCACATGCAGGGCCATTCCCCCTGTGTTTCGGTTTGTCCCGCAGTTGCCACGGATTATGACCAGACCACCGGCATTGTCAGCCAGATCTATACCCGGTGCTTCGGCTGCCGCTACTGCATGGCCGCCTGCCCCTATCACGCCCGGAAATTCAACTGGTGGGATCCCAAGTGGCCCGCGGACATGGAGAAATACCTCAATCCGGATGTATCCGCCCGCATGCGGGGAGTGGTGGAGAAATGCTCTTTTTGCTACCACCGGTACCAGAAAGCCCGTGACAAGGCATATGTGGAAGGCAGAGAGGAACTGCACGAAGATGAATACCAGACCGCCTGCGCCCAGGCCTGCCCCACCAATGCCATTACTTTCGGGGACCTGCACAATCCCGAACATTCGGTCTACAGCCGGAGCCGGAGCAAAACCGCCTTTCGCCTGCTGGAACGGCTTAACACCAATCCAAAGGTTTATTACCTGAGTTCAAAAAGCTGGGTCCGGCGAAAGGCAGATAATTACCTGGAAGGTGAAAACTTCGAACAGATCCGGGAAAAAGCCCGCAAGGCAGCGGCAACCCATTAATTTTTACAAAACACCAAGGAGTTAACTGATCATGACGACACCAGCGATTCCCGAAGGTGTGAAACGATGTCCCACCAGACAATTTACACTGTGGCTGGCAGTAGTCGGCGCCGTGCTTTTGTGGGGCGTCTATGCCATGTTTCTGATATGGTACAAGGGACTGAACCAAACCGGTATGAATGACGCCTATGGTTTTGCTCTGTGGATCTGGGCGGACCTGGCGGTAATCGCCCTGGGCGGCGGTGCCTTTTTTTCCGGTTTTCTGACCTATATCATCGGCAAAAAAGAACTCAAGAGCATCATCAATTATGCCGTGATTATCGGGTTTATATGCTACAGTTCGGCGCTGCTGATCCTGGCCCTTGACATTGGCCAGCCCTTGCGGGGATGGTTTATCTTCTGGCATGCCAATGTGCATTCCATGCTCACTGAAGTGGCTTTCTGCCTGTCGTGTTATTTTGCCGTACTCACCATCGAGTTTATCCCCCTGGTGCTGGAAAATCCCAAGCTTGACCGGATTCCGTTTCTCCATCACTTAAGCCATAACCTGCATGAAGTCATGGCCGTGTTTGCCGCTACAGGCGTGTTTCTGTCCTTTTTTCACCAGGGTTCTCTTGGCGGCGTGGCCGGTGTTCTTTACGGCCGTCCCTTTGCCTTTCGTGAAGGCCTGCTGATCTGGCCGTGGACATTTTTCCTGTTTACCTGGTCGGCTGCGGCAGTGGGCCCCTGCTTTACCATGCTGGTCACATGGCTGACCGAAAAAATTACCCAAAAGAAACTGGTCCGGCCAGAGGCGTTTCAGCTCCTTGCCAAGATCTCGGGATGGATGCTTCTGACCTACATGATTGCCAAGATCGCTGATACCTGGTACTGGGCGGCTGTGACAGCCCCTTCCAAGGGCTTTTCCCTCATGGATTTTTACTCCAGCAACCCGGTATACGGCATCTGGATTCTCATTGCCGAACTGGTGATCTGCGGCATTGTGCCGGCCCTGATTTTAATCACCCGCAAGGGCCGGGAAAACAAGCCCCTGCTGGTGACCGCCGCCATTTTGGCAGTGCTGGGCGTCTGCATCAACCGCTGGGTCATGGTGCTCCAGGTCATGGCCGCACCGCTTCTGCCTTTCCAGGACTGGTACATGTACATGCCCACCTGGCAGGAAGTGGCCACGACCATCCTGCCCGTTGCATACGGGGCCATCCTGATTTCCCTGGCACACCGGTATCTGCCGGTGTTTCCCCATGAAAAAGAACTTAACCCGGGCCAGTAGCCGCACTGGTAACAAAAGGAGCCAAATATGTTTCCGTTTACATTTGAATGGGTATGGGATATTTCACATCTGGTTTTCATGGGCGGCCTGTGGTATGCGCTGAGCATCATCGGCGCCGGCATGACTTACTGCGTTATCAAGTCACTGATTGATACCACCGCGGATGAGGCAGGAGAAGGCGGCCACGGGCATCATTAAAAAAATTTCAACGCCCTGACCAGCTTTTTCCGGGGCGGAATTTTCACAAAAAAGCGCCGCACTCGCCCTGTTTGCAGAAATAAACCGGGTGTTCGGCGCTTTTTTTATATCCTTTTAAAAGGAGCTTTTGCGTTGGATGAAATCGTAATCCAGGGAGGCCGCAGCCTAAACGGTGATGTGAAAATCAGCGGGGCCAAAAACGCAGCCCTTCCCATGCTTGCCGCCTCCCTTCTGACCGGGGGGCAGTTTTGCTTTGCCAATGTTCCGGACTTAAAAGACATTGAAAGCATCCGTCAGCTGCTTTGCACTATTGGTGCGGAAATCACCGAAACCCCGGAAGGGCTGATTGTGGATACCACAGGCCTCAATGATGTGGAGGCCCCCTACGAACTGGTGCGCAAGATGCGCGCCTCCGTCCTGGTGCTCGGCCCGCTGCTGGCAAGGCTTGGCCGGGCACGGGTGTCTCTGCCAGGTGGATGCGCCATCGGCGCAAGACCCATCAACATGCACCTGGAAGGTTTTTCGCGGCTCGGGGCCCGCATCACTCTGGAACATGGATATGTACAGGCCGAAGCCGAATCTTTGACCGGCAGTGAAATCTTTTTTGACGTGCCCACGGTGACCGGCACTGAAAATCTCATGATGGCGGCTGTGCTGGCCAAAGGCACCACGGTTTTGCGCAATGCTGCACGGGAGCCCGAGGTCTCGGCCCTGGCAGACATGTTAAATGCCATGGGCGCCCGTGTATCGGGTGCAGGCACATCCACCATTACCATTGACGGCGTGGACAGGCTTTATCCGGCCACGGTCCGTGTGATTCCCGACCGGATCGAGACGGGCACCTATATGGTGGCAGCCGCCCTGACAGGCGGCTGCATCCGGATTTTAAACGCCGATGCATTCCATCTGAAAGCCGTGATTGCCAAGCTCAGAAAAACCGGGACAGAGGTGGACACCAGCAACGGGGTTATCATGGTAACCGGACGCCGCCCTGTTACCAGCGTTGATATCAAAACCCTTCCCTATCCCGGCTTCCCAACGGACATGCAGGCCCAGTTCATGGTGCTGATGTGCATTGCCAACGGCCTGAGCATGATTTCGGAAACCATTTTTGAAAACCGTTTCATCCACGTTCTGGAACTCCAGCGCATGGGCGCCGATATCCAGGTATCCGGCAATCATGCCATGGTCCGCGGCGCCGCCCGCCTGTCCGGGGCCCAGGTGATGGCCTCTGATTTGCGCGCTAGCGCCTGTCTGGTTCTTGCGGGACTGGTGGCCGAAGGCACCACCCGCATCAGCCGTGTATATCATCTGGACCGGGGCTATGCCGCCCTTGAGGACAAATTCCGAAGCCTCGGGGCAGACATTGAACGGGTCCGGCCAAAGCCCAAAACCGCAGATGGCGCCGGCACGGAGCCGGCATCCGGCCGGACAGAACCGGAAAATTAGCATCCCATGGCAGGGCGGGATTTACAAGACGGTCATTTCTACCGCCTGCCCCTGATTGCCTTGCTGTTTGCCTTCATGGCCGGTCTGATCGCCGGCCGTCTGACTGCCCTGCCCTTTTTGTTCACCGGAGCCTGGGTTACCGCTGCAGCAGCCGGATTTGACCTGACGCGGCGCCTGACTTGTCACAAACCAGCGCGCCTTTGCCCCCTTTTACTGTTTTTCTCCCTTGGCGTGATCTCCATTGCCGCCTGGCAAACTCCTTTCTTTCCCCCGTCTGAAACAAAGCCCCTTTTTGATGCAGGCTACATGGAAATTTGCGGCACAGTTACCGGTCCGCCGCGGATCGAGTCCTTCCGCACCCGCTGCGTACTGGATCAATTGGAAATCTCTGACAAAAAAAACCAACGACACCAACCTGCCGGCCGCATTCAGGCAGCGTTCTATGGTAAAACCCCGGAGTTGTCTCCCGGTGATCGTGTCCGGTTCCGGTCCATAATCCGCCCTTTTAAAAATTTCAACAATCCAGGCGCATTTGACTACAGGCAGTACATGGCTGACAAAAACATCTGGGCTGCGGTATATACAAGCGGAAAACGAGTGAAGAAAGCGCCGCCATCCACAAAAAAACCCGGTTTTGAAAATCAAATACACCGGTTGAGAATCCGGCTGGATCAAACGATTGCAAACATAGGCGCCGATGATGCCGGGGCCGTTCTCACCGCCCTTGTGGTGGGCAAACGCCACAGGATTTCCCCTGAGTTGCAGAAATCCTTTAACCGGGCGGGCGTCAGTCACCTGCTGGCCATATCCGGTCTCCATGTGGGCATTGTTTCCTTGTGTGCATTCATGGTGTTTAAATGGATGATCAGTCGTTTCCGGATTTTTCTTTACACCGGCCTGGCCTTCAAGCTTGCCGCAATGCTGACGCTGGTGCCGGTGATCGGCTATGCAATGCTTTCAGGACTTTCACCATCCACCCAGCGCGCCGTTGTCATGATTGGAATCTTTCTTGCGGCCATCACCCGGGCTTCGCCTTACCATCGCGTCAACACCCTTGCGGTGGCTGCTTTTGTCATCTGCGCAATTCACCCGCCCAGCATTTTTTCCGTCTCTTTCCAGCTATCATTTGCCGCTGTATCCGCAATTTTTTGCGGAATCCACTTGTTTTTCAAACCCGGTGCAGGCCATGAAAAAACGATTGCCTGGCTTATTAACCGGATCAAGCATTTTATGCTGATCTCGGTTTTCGCCATTGCCGGCACTCTGCCCCTTGTAATGCATCATTTTCAACAGGCCTCGGTTTTGGGAGTGATCACCAATCTGATCCTGGTGCCCTGGATCGGGTTCGTGGTGGTGCCCCTGGGCCTGGCTGGCGCAATGATTTTTCCCGTTTCCGGCACCTTGGCCGGCTGGATGCTGGCTTGCGCCCACTGGCTGCTGGGTCCGGCTGTATCATCGATAAAAATGATTGCAAATTCACCGGTGGGCGCCTTTGAGACCTTTTCCCCAACAGTGCCGGAAGTGATCTGCGCATACGGACTTCTCGCCGGAATGGGACTGATATGGCGGGGGAAAACCCCTGAAACCCGTAAGTTGGCGGCGATCGGACTTGTCTCTGTTTTTCTGGTGTCTGCTGCGGATGCCGGATACTGGATGCACAAACGACTTTTGCATTCGGATCTGCGGGTTACGGTACTGGACGTGGGCCAGGGCCATACCTCACTGGTGGAATTTCCAAAGGGTTATACCATGCTCATTGACGGGGGCGGGTTTTCAGATAATTCCATGTTTGACGTGGGCGAACGAATTCTGGCGCCTTACCTGCGGCAACGCAAAATCGGAACCATTGATACGGTGGTATTGTCCCACCCGGATTCAGACCACTTAAACGGACTGCTCTACATTTTAAAGCATTTTCAGGTCCATGAAGTCATCAGCACCCACATCAGTACGGATACCAGCGGATACAAAAAATTTCAGGAAATCATAAACAAAAAACAAATTCCCCATCCGCCCCTGGATCGTGTCAATGCCGGCAGAAAAATTCACGGGGCACGATTTGAGATTCTTTTCCCTTACCCTGATGCCGAAATTGCGTGTGCGCCTTGCAGCGGGGCCAACAACTGCGCCCTGGTGGTACGCGTAAGACACCATGGGAAAGCCATATTGTTTCCAGGCGACATTGAGGCCTGCGCAGAAGGTCTGGTGGTCAAACAAGCAGGGGAAAAAGCAGCGGCCGACATATTGATCGCCCCTCACCACGGCAGCAAAACATCTTCAACATCCGGGTTCCTCGATGCCGTGGAGCCGAAAACCGTTATTATACCCGTAAGGGAGGGACGATATCAAATGCCGTCGCAATCAGTACTGGATCGGTATGAAAAGCGAAATATAAAAATTTTGCGCACAGACAGGCACGGGGCGGCCAGTATCCGGATTGATGAAGAAACATTGGAAATCCGGACAAAACAAAAGCCCCGGTTTAACCAAGTGTTAAACCGGGGCCATAATTCTTGAATCCGGATTCAACTGCCTGACGACATCATGGGAGGTCCGGGGAAATCCGGCGGAATATTTACCGGGAAACTGCCTCAGGCTTTTCACCGGTGAGTTCCACCATCGAGACCGGTGCGGCATCCCCGGGCCGACAGCCGAGTTTCACCACCCGGGTGTAACCGCCGTTGATATCGCCGAAACGTTTGGGCGCTTCGGCGAAAATCTGGTGTACCACGGCCTTTTCCCTTACGATGGAAAGGGCCTGACGCCTGGCATGCAAATCTCCGCGCTTGGCAAGGGTGATGATATGGTCCGCCCACCGGCGAAGCTCCTTGGCCTTGGCATCCGTGGTTTTAATCCGGTCGTGCTTGAGCAGGGAAGTGACCATGTTGCGAAACATGGCCTGGCGATGGCTGCTGGTGCGATTTAATTTGACTCCGCTTTTTTTATGTCGCATGGCTATCTTATTCCTCTTTCTGATCCTGGTCATCGTCCGGGGGCACAAATCCTTCAAGTTTCATACCCAGCGACAGCCCCATCTCGGACAACAGTTCCTTAATCTCGTTTAGGGATTTGCGGCCAAAATTTTTGGTTTTCAGCATCTCATTTTCGGTCTTCTGGACCAATTGGTAAATTTTCCGGATATTGGCATTTCTCAGGCAATTGGCGCTTCGAACGGAAAGCTCCAGCTCATCTACGTCCAGGTACAAGTTCGGGTTGAACTGGGGCGTGGATTCCTCCTGGGATTCATCCGGAGGCGAAGGTTCCTGATCTTCATCAAAGTTGATAAATGAATGCATTTGCTCTTTTAAAATCTTGGCCGCATAAGCAATGGCATCCATGGGCTTTACCGATCCGTCTGTCCAGATTTCCATTGTCAGCTTGTCATAATCGGTCCGCTGTCCCACCCGGGCGTTGCCCACCAGGTAATTGACCCGATAAATGGGTGAAAAGATCGCATCAATGGGCAATGTGCCAACAGGTGCCTCCGGGTCCCGGTTGGCCTCGGCAAGGGAATAACTCTTGCCGGCCTGTACCGTCAGGGTCATCTGCAGGTTGCCTTCAGAGGTCAGCGTGGCGATATGTTGCGTCGGATTCAAGACTTCGACCCGACCGTCTCCGCTGACGATATCGGCGGCCGTAACAGTCCGCTCGCCCTTGGCTTCCACTGTCATGGTCCTGGGTTCGGCGTCATCGGTTTTCACCCGAACCTTTTTGAGATTTAGCATAATTTCCGAAACATCTTCCAAAACCCCGGGAACAGCACTGTATTCGTGCATCACCCCTTCGATCTTGACCGAAGTGATGGCAGCGCCGTACAGCGACGAAAGTATGATCCGCCTCAGGGAGTTGCCGATGGTGATGCCAAATCCCCTCTCCAGCGGCTCCCACACAAACTTGCCATAGGTGGCTGTCTGCTGGTCGATCTCAACCCTGCCGGGCCGGATCATGTCCCGCCAGTTCATATATGTCAATTCGTTCAAGGGCATTTTCACTCTCCCACCTGTTTGATATCCATCCGCCTTGGTTCCGGGTAGTCAGGAGTCGCACCAAATCAGATTTCAGTTGTCCTGCATCAGACCGGCAACGGCTCTTGTGGCTCCATATGCCGGAACTTCCAAAAATTACTTGGAGTAAAACTCAATAATCTGATTTTCCTGGACCGGCATGGTGATATCGTCGCGCACCGGCAAGGTTTTCACGCTGCCTTTCAGCGTCTCCTTATCCAGTTCCAGCCACTGGGGCATACCCCGGCGCACCATGGACTCGACAGCCTCGTTGATGGCTGCCACATTGCGGCTTTTTTCCCGGATTTCAACCACGTCTCCGGGTTTTACCTGGTAAGAAGGAATATTGACCTTCCGGCCGTTGATGAGGAAATGATTGTGCTTGACCAGCTGGCGGCCCTGGACCCGCGAACTGGCAAATCCCAAACGATAAACGACGTTGTCCAGCCGGCATTCAAGCATCACCAGCAAATTGGTTCCGGTAACGCCTTTTTTCTGCTCGGAACGCTCAAAAAATAGCCGAAACTGTTTTTCCGACAAACCGTAAGCCCGCTTGACTTTTTGTTTTTCCCGAAGCTGAAGTCCATAGTCGGAGATTTTTCCCCCGCGCCGCTGGCCATGCTGTCCCGGTGGATAACTGCGCCGGTCAAAGGCGCATTTATCCGAATAACACCGATCTCCCTTGAAATAAAGTTTCAAGTTTTCCCGGCGGCATATCCGACATACAGATCCACGATATCGTGACAATGCTTCCTCCCTTGGATGAGATATATAATTCGATCGAAAGAACCGTTTGCCCTACGTCTACTGATAAAGGGAAACAAACGGTTTTGTCGGTTTAATTCCGAATGAAGGCAGAAACAGCTCCTTGCTGTTTTTTGCCATACGTTTCAGCGAATGCGCAGCAATTAAACCCTGCGACGCTTGGGCGGCTTACAGCCATTGTGGGGCACCGGGGTGACGTCCTTGATCAGGGCCACATTCAGACCAGTGGCCTGCAGTGCCTTAAGAGCCGATTCCCGGCCGGGCCCCGGGCCTTTTACGTAGACCTCGACGTTTTTCATGCCATGTTCCATGGCCTTTTTGGCCGCATCCTCAGAAGCCTGCTGGGCGGCAAACGGTGTGCTTTTCCGCGATCCCTTAAAGCCGTTGATCCCTGCACTCGACCAGGAAATCACATTGCCACCGGGATCGGTTATTGTCACAAGGGTATTGTTAAATGTGGAATGGATATGCACGACACCGCTTGCAATATTTTTTTTGGCCTTTTTTTTCGTGCGTACTGCTTTTCGTTTCGCCATCGGTTCCCGCCTTTACATAAATTTCAATTACTTTTTCTTGACTCCGCCCTTTTTCTTCACCGCAGCCCGGCGCGGGCCTTTTCGGGTTCGCGCATTGGTTGAGGTCCGCTGGCCGTGCGCCGGCAGCCCTCTGCGATGCCGCAGCCCCCGGTAACAGCCAAGATCCATGAGACGCTTGACGTTCATGGAGATTTCAGTGCGCAGCTCCCCTTCAACCTTGTAATCGTTGTCAATGATCCGGCGAATCTGGTTGATGTCCGAATCCGTCAGGCTGTCTGTCTTAATGCTCTCCTCAATGCCGAGCCTGGACAGAATCTCCCTGGAAGTGGAGTAGCCGATGCCGTAAATGTAGGTCAGGCCGATGAGTATATGTTTGTTTTTCGGTAAATCGACTCCTGCAATACGTGCCAATGTGCTTGCCTCCTTATTATCCCTGCCGCTGTTTGTGCCGCTTGTTGATACAAATCACCCGGACCGTACCCCTGCGCTTGATAATCTTGCAATTACGGCATATCTTTTTTACAGATGCTCTGACTTTCATAATTGCTCCTCGTGTGCATTGCCTGTCAATCCATGTAAACATGTTCGCAGCCGCCGGCGCGTCTGCTACTTGGTGCGGTATGTAATCCGTCCCCGGCTCAGGTCATAAGGGGAAAGCTCCACAGTTACATTGTCCCCGGGCAGAATCTTGATAAAATGCATCCGCATCTTACCGGACAGATGCGCAAGGATCATGTGCTTATTTTCCAGTTCCACCTTAAACATTGCATTGGGAAGGGTTTCAATAACCTTGCCCTGAACCTTGATGGCTTCTTCTTTTGCCATGCAAATCCCCCGCTTCTGCTGTTACCGGCCCTTGCGCTTTGCGCCCGCCGGAGACATAAATCCTTCATAATTTCTGGTAATCAGGTGCGACTCGATCTGCCTGACCGTATCAATGGAAACCCCGACCACAATCAGCAGCGCAGTGCCGCCAAAATAAAACGGAACGTTAAACTTGGTCATCAAAATCGAAGGCAGCACGCAGACAGCTGACACATACAAGGCACCTCCGAGGGTGATGCGGGTCAAAACCCGGTCAATATAATCGGCCGTCCGCTTTCCCGGCCGTATGCCGGGTATGTAGCCGCCGTACTTTTTCATGTTCTCTGCCACGTCTACAGGATTAAAGACAATGGCGGTATAAAAATAACAGAAAAAGAAGATAAAGGCCACAAACATCAATTCATATATCATTGAACCGGGCATCAAAGCATTGGAAACAGTCTCCATCCACGGGACCCCGGAGAAAAAACTGGCCAGGGTGGAGGGAAACATAATCAGCGATGATGCAAAAATCGGCGGAATCACGCCTGATGTATTAATTTTTAACGGCAGATGCGTACTCTGCCCGCCGTACATCCGCCGGCCGACCACCCGCTTGGCGTATTGCACCGGGATTCGTCGCTGGCCCATCTCCATGAAGATGATAAAGGCAACAACCCCAACCATGAGGATTGAAAGGATGATAATTCCAAAAACCCCCATTTCACCGGTTGTCATCATACGAAAGGTGTTGCCGATGGCGGCCGGAAGCCGGGCGACAATTCCGGCAAAAATGATCAAAGATATACCGTTTCCGATGCCACGCTCGCTAATCTGCTCTCCGAGCCACATGATAAAGGCGGTTCCGGCGGTCAGGGTGATCATGGTCATGATACGAAAAGACCAGCCCGGCTCAATGACAATAGGCGCATTGCCGGGCGAGGTCATGTTCTCCAGCCCGATACTGATACCAAATCCCTGGATCAAACTCAGCGCCACCGTTCCATAACGTGTGTACTGGGTGATTTTTTTCTTTCCCTGCTCGCCTTCTTTGTTCAGCTGTTCCAGATGCGGAATCACAACAGTAAGCAGCTGAATGATAATCGAGGCACTGATGTAGGGCATGATCCCGAGGGCAAAAACTGAAAGACGCTCAAGGGCCCCGCCGGAAAACATGTCAAAAATACCAAAGATGGTATTTTGATGCTGGGCGAAAAAAGCCGCAAGGGAATCTCCGTCAACGCCCGGGGTTGGAATATGCACACCAACTCTGTAAACCCCCAGCAGGGCCAGGGTGAACAAAATTCGGCGTTTGAGCTCCGGTATTTTAAATATATTCTGTACGCCCGGACCCGTCGCAGCCATGTTTATGCCACCTCAACTTTGCCGCCGGCAGCCTCGATCTTTTCTCTGGCGCTTTTGCTCACAGCCGCCACGCGTACATTGACTGCAGTGCTGATCTCCCCCTGCCCCAGCAGTTTGACGGGTTTGTTTTTTCCATTGATCACGCCGGCTGAAATCAATGCTTCGCGGTCAATGGTAACCCCTTCGGAAAAGCGTCCCAGATCGCGGACATTGACCACGGAATAATCTTTTCTAAACGGATTTAAAAATCCGCGCTTGGGCAGGCGCCGCTGAAGCGGCATCTGGCCGCCTTCAAAGCCAGGGCGCACACCGCCGCCGGAACGGCTGTTATGGCCCTTGGTGCCTCTGCCACCGGTTTTTCCTGTGCCCGAGGCCACACCCCGGCCGAGTCGTTTCCGGTTTTTCGTGCTGCTTTTTTCCGGTTTGAGTTCATGCAATCTCATAATTATTGTCCCTCCACGCGAACCAGATGCGAAACCTTGCCGACCATGCCGCGAATCGCTGGAGTATCAACCAGTTCCACTGTTTTGTGCATCCGGGTCAGCCCCATGCCCTGCAAAATTTTGCGATGCTTGGCAGGGCGGCCATAATAGCTTCGAACAAGGGTGATTTTGAGTAAGTCGGCCATTTGCAAATTTCCTTATATCGAAAGTTCTTCTGCCTGTATCCCGCGCTTGCTGGCCACCTGATCCCTGCTCTGAAGCTGGGCAAGACCGTCCATGGTGGCCCGGACTGCATTGTGCGGATTGTTTGAACCGATGCATTTTGTGAGGATATTGCGAATCCCAACGGCTTCCAAAACCGCCCGGACAGCACCGCCGGCAATCACGCCGGTACCCTTGCCCGCTGGCTTTAAAAAAACCGATCCCGCACCGAATCTGCCATTGACCGAATAAGCAATCGTTCCATCCTCCAGAGGTACGGCTATCATGCTTTTCTTAGCTTTTTCCACGCCTTTGCGAATGGCCTCTGGCACTTCATGGGCCTTTCCAAGGCCGAAGCCCACATTACCCTGTCCGTCACCAACCACGACCATGGCGCTGAAGCTAAACCGCCGACCGCCCTTGACAACTTTGGCCACGCGGCTGATATGAACGACCTTGTCAATAAACAAGTTCTCGTCTGTTTCCTTCTTGAGCAAGGGATCGCCTCCTTATTTCTTTATTAAAAATCCAATCCGTTTTTTCGCGCAGCTTCGGACACAGCCCGAACCCGGCCATGGTACATGTACCCGTTGCGGTCAAAAACCACCGAAGTAATGCCTTTGCCTGAAGCCCGCTGGGCAAGGAGCTTGCCGATTTCATCGGCAGCAGCCACCTTGTTTTCAAATTTGCCCTGATCCCGGACCTGCTTTTCAATGGTGGAGGCCGCAGCCAGTGTCTCACCGCGGGTATCATCAATAATTTGCGCATATATGTGCCGGGCGCTGCGGAAAACCGTCAGTCTCGGGCGCTGGGGCGTACCCTTAACCTTCTGCCGGATTCGTTTTTTCCGCTTGATGCGCATGGCCTCTCGTTTTTGTGTCGAACCCATAATCGCCAATCCCTGTTGTACATGAAAATAATGAAAGGATTATTTCGCTGTTTTGCCGGCTTTGCGCTGAATCTGTTCTTCGGCATACTTCACGCCCTTGCCCTTGTAAGGCTCGGGCGGGCGCATCTGCCGAATGGAAGATGCCGCAAAACCAAGCAGTTCCTTGTCGATGCCGAAAAGCCGGATGGCCGATTTGTCAACCGCAGCGTCAATGCCTTCGGGAAGCACGAAATGAATGGGATGCGAATACCCCAGATGCAATTCCAGATTGCTCCCCTTGATTTCGGCACGGTATCCAATGCCATTGATTTCCAGGACCCGCACAAACCCGCTGCTCACACCGGTGATCATGTTGGCCACCTGAGCCCGGGTGGTGCCCCACAACGACTTGGTTTTCTTATCATTGCGCGCCACGCTCACCACAACCTGCTCATCGCCGAGATCCAGGGTCACATCCGGATGAATCTGCCGGGTAAGCGTTCCCTTGGGCCCCTCCACAGTAAGCATGCCACTGTTAAAGCTCAGTTTTGTTTTTTCCGGTACGGGTATCGGTTTCTTGCCTACGCGAGACATTTTTAACTCCTTGACTACCAGATATTGCAGAGAACTTCCCCGCCGATGTTTTCCTTTTTGGCCTGCCTGTCGGTCATGATCCCCCTTGAGGTCGACAGCACAGATACGCCCAGGCCGTTTAACACCGGACGGATTTCATCTTTGGCGACATAGACGCGGCGGCTGGGCTTGCTGACCCGTTCCAGGCCATAAATCACATGCCGCTCACTGGCGTCATATTTTAGAAAAACCCGCAGAAAACCCTGCTTGTTGTCCTTGATGAACTTATAGTTCTTAATGTAGCCTTCCCGTTTCATCACGTCCGCCATGGCGACTTTGATGTTGGCACCGGGAATATCCACACTTTTGTGTTTTGCCTTGCCGGCGTTTCGAATGCGGGTCAACATATCCGCAAGTGGATCACTCAACATGGCCTACTCCGTTTTTTATCAAAATAAAATAATGGAAATTCACAATCCGTCCTTTTCCCTTGATCCTACTTCCATGCCACAGCCCCTGATTCCGGGCGCCTACCAGCTTGATTTTTTCACGCCCGGCAGCAGACCTTCGGAGGCCATATTTCGAAAACAGATGCGGCAGATGCCGAATTTGCGCATGAAGGCTCTGGACCGTCCGCAAATCGGGCAACGGTTGTACGCCCTGACCTTGAATTTGGGTTGTTTCATCGCCTTTTCGCGAAGCGCTTTTTTCGCCAAACTTTCTTCCTCCTTATCCGTGGATCCGGATCCGTGAAAACTCCACCTGCCCGGCTGCGGTTTTCTCAATTAATTGCGAAACGGCATCCCAAGGAGCCGAAGCAGCTCCTTTCCTTCCGGATTGGTTTGGGCCGTGGTGACAATGGTGATATTCATCCCTTTGATGGAGTCCACCTGGTCATACTCAATTTCCGGAAAGATAATCTGCTCTTTGATGCCCAGGGTATAATTGCCGAAACCGTCAAACGCTTTGCCCGATACCCCGCGGAAATCCCGGACTCGTGGCAGGGCGATGTTGACGAGTTTTTCATAGAAATCATACATCCGCTGCTGGCGCAGGGTGACCATGCAGCCAATGGGCATGCCCTCGCGGACCTTAAAAGCAGCCACAGATTTCTTGGCCCGGGTCACCACAGGCGCCTGGCCGGTAATCACCTTGAGCTCGGCCTGGGCGGAATCCAGCACTTTTATGTTCTGAATGGCCTCGCCAAGCCCCATGTTGATTACGATTTTATCCAGCCTGGGGACCTGATGAATGTTTTTGTACTCAAAGGTCTTCCGCAACCCGGAAATGACCTCGTTTTGATATACATCTTTCAGTGACATGAAATACCCTCCGGTTGTGACCTGCTAGGCATCGAGATGTTCTTTACATTTACTGCAGATCCGCACCTTTTTGCCGTCTTCCAGGAGTTTGCTCCCAATTCGCGTAGGCTTGGCGCATTTGGCGCAGATCAGCATCACATTGGATGCGTCAATGGGCGCCTCACCCTCGATAATACCGCCCTGACGGCTCTGGGGCCCGGGTTTCTGATGGCGCTTGACCATGTTGACATTTTCCACCATCACACGATTGTGTTTGCGGTCCACGCTGAGAACGTTGCGAATCTTTCCCCGATCCTTGCCGGCAAGGACCTTGACCTTGTCATTTTTTTTAATGCGACACTTGACTTTTTCCATGAACCGTTTTCCTCCCGGCCTGATACTATCCAATGGATCGATAACGAAGGCTGTGTTACAGAACTTCCGGTGCCAGTGAAATGATTTTCATAAACCGGTGAGCCCGAAGCTCGCGGGCCACCGGCCCAAAGATACGGGTTCCAACGGGTTCCCGGTGCTGATTGATCAGCACTGCGGAATTATCGTCAAACCGGATATAGGAGCCGTCAGGCCGACGGGTTTCCTTTTTTGTGCGAACCACCACGGCCTTTAACACATCGCCTTTTTTGACCTTTGAATTGGGTATGGCCTCTTTGACCGACACCACAATGATATCTCCGATGCGGGCGTACCGTCTTCGGCTGCCACCGAGGACCTTGATGCAATACACCTCTTTTGCGCCGGAATTATCTGCAACAGACAATCTTGTTTCCGCCTGGATCATTTTCTTTATCCCCTGTGATCAAACCGCTTTTTCGATGATCTGGCTGATACGCCAGCGCTTGCGCTTACTAAGCGGTCTGGATTCCGTAATCATCACCCGGTCCCCGATACCGCAGGTGTTGTTTTCATCATGGGCTGCATAACGGGCCCGGCGCCGCACAAATTTCTTATACACCGAATGGCGTACGAGCCGTTCAACCTGTACTGTCACGGTTTTGTCCATCTTGTTGCTCAAAACCGTTCCCACCAGTTGTTGTTTCATCCCTCGTGTCTTATTCATTGGCCAATCATCACCGCTATCTGTTAGTGAACGCCTGCTGACGCTTTATGGTCTTGATCCGCGCTATGTCGCGGCGGACCTGATTGATGCGCCTGGGATTTTCGAGCTGTCCGGTCTTGTGCTGGAACCGCAGATTAAAATAGGTCTGCACCAGGTCATCGAGCCGGCTATCGAGTTCGTCGGGGCCAAGCCCCCGAAATTCTTTAGCTTCCATCAGATCTGGCTCCTTTCGACGACTTTGGTTTTAATCGGCAGTTTGTACGCAGCCAGCCGAAGCGCCTCATATGCCAGTTCACGGGGAACCCCTTCCATTTCATAAAGGATACGCCCCGGCTTGATCACCGCAACCCATGCCTCGGGTGCGCCCTTGCCTTTACCCATACGAACTTCAGCCGGCTTTTTGGTAATCGGTTTGTCCGGAAAGATCCGGATCCACATTTTACCACCGCGCTTGACTTTTCGGGTCATGGCAATACGTGCGGCTTCAATCTGACGGGAGGTGATCATTCCGCATTCAACAGCCTGCAGGCCGTAATCGCCGAAGTTAAGGCTGGAACCGCGCTCAGCCTTGCCCTTCATCCGGCCTTTCTGGCGTTTTCTATATTTTACCTTTTTGGGACTCAGCATGGTATAGACTCCTGTAAATTACTGCCGCTCGGCCGGTATCTGATCATCGGCCAGAATCTCACCCTTGAAAATGTAGACCTTGACACCAATGGTGCCATAGGTGGTTTCAGCAACAGCCAACCCGTAATCAATATCGGCACGCAACGTGTGCAAGGGGATCCGTCCCTCTTTGTACCACTCTATTCTGGCCATTTCCGCACCCCCGAGCCGACCGGAGCAAATGATCTTAACCCCCTTGGCGCCAAAGCGCATGGCCGAGGAAACGCATCTTTTCATTGCCCTGCGAAAAGCCACCCGGCGTACCAGCTGATTGGCGACATTTTCAGCCACCAACTGGGCATCAAGCTCTGGCTTGCGGACCTCCTGGATATCCACCATGACTTCTGCGGAAACCAGTTTTTCAAGCTCCTTTTTCAGAGCCTCGATCTCCGAGCCTTTTTTGCCGATGACAATACCGGGACGGGCTGCATAAATGCGGAGCTTGATCCGTTTGGAGGACCGTTCGATTTCGATCTTGGAGATACCGGCGTGGTACAGCTTTTTCTTTAAAAACTGCCGGATCTTGTGATCCTCGAAAATATAGCCGGCGTATTCCTTGTCCGCATACCACCGCGAACTCCAGGTGCGGTTGATTCCCAGCCGCATGCCTATGGGATTGACTTTCTGACCCAAACCACCTACCTCCTTTTATGCGCTGCCTTGGCCGACGATGACCGTTATATGACTAGTACGCTTTAATATCCGTGTCGCACGACCCCGGGCACGGGGGCGAAACCGCTTTAGCATGGGCCCTTCATCCACAATGATGTTTTTGATGACCAGTTGGTCCACATCTATGCCCGCATTCTGATCGGCGTTGGCCACTGCAGAGCGCACGATCTTTTCCACCATCCCCGCGGCTTTCTGCGGCATGAACTTAAGCGTGTTAAGCCCGGACTCCACCGGCTGGCCCTTGACGGTCCCGATGACCTTCCGCACCTTTTGCGGTGATATGCGCATGTATTTGCCTGACGCCTTCACATCCATATCCGCATCCTCGATTCGATTTACGATTGACTACTTCTTCATTTTGGATTTTTTGTCCCCGGCATGCCCGTAAAAGGTCCGGGTCGGCGAAAATTCGCCCAGTTTGTGTCCGACCATATTTTCGGTCACGAAAACGGGAATGAATTTTTTTCCGTTATGCACCGCCAGGGTCAGTCCCACCATTTCGGGAATAATGGTCGATCGCCTGGACCAGGTCTTAATGACTTTTGCGCTTCGGGCCTCCTGAGAAGAAACCACCTTGCCGTGAAGCTTGGGTTCTACGTAAGGGCCTTTTTTTAACGAACGCGGCATAATTGCTCCTGCTTGTTACAACAGTGTTCTGGGTATAAATTGTGCGATAACAATTCGCATCTTACCTGCGCCTCTTGACAATGAGCCGGTCGCTCTGCTTGGTGCGCTTCCGGGTTCGAAAGCCCTTTGCCGGCATCCCCCAGGGAGAACAGGGGTGACGTCCGCCCGAGGAGCGGCCCTCACCGCCGCCCATGGGATGGTCCACCGGGTTCATGACAACACCCCGGGTCCTGGGCCGGCGGCCGAGATAACGTTTGCGCCCGGCCTTGCCCAGGGAAACATTGGAATGATCCGAATTGCCGATCTGGCCGATGGTGGCGCGGTTGGCCACCAGCACCATCCGCACTTCCCCGGAGGGCAGCTTAACGGTTGCATACCGGCCTTCCTTGGCCATGAGCTGGGCAAATCCACCTGCGCTTTTCACCAGCTGACCGCCTCTGCCGGTCCGAAGCTCGATGTTGTGAACATGGGTGCCCAGAGGAATATGACTCAGGGGCAGACAATTGCCGGGCCGGATTTCCGCCTCTGGTCCGGACATGACGGTCTGGCCCACGACAAGTTTTGCGGGCGCCAGGATGTATCGTTTCTCACCGTCTGCGTAGTGCAGCAAGGCAATGCGGGCAGACCGGTTGGGATCATATTCAATGGCAGCAACCTTTGCCGGCACTCCGTCCTTGTCCCGCTTGAAATCAATGATCCGGTAAAACCGTTTTGTACCGCCGCCCCGATGCCGGGCTGTGATCCGGCCGTTGGCATTTCTGCCGCCGGTTTTCTTAATGGGCTTTAACAGCTGCCTTTCCGGTTCTTTCTTGGTAATCTCCGAAAAGGTGGAATATGTCTGAAACCGGCGTCCGTGGGACGTGGGTTTTACTTTTTTAGTCGCCATTGGTCTTCACCTTCGCTTATGCACCTTCAAAAAATTTGATCCGGCTGCCGGGCATCAGTGTCACGATTGCTTTTTTCCAGTCCTTGCGCTTGCCCAGAATCCGGCCCCGCCGCTTGAACTTACCCTTGACCCGCATGGTCCGAACCGAACGGACCTCGACGTTGAAGATCGACTCAACAGCCTTCCGGACCTGGACCCGGTTGGAGGCAGGCGCCACCTCAAAGGCCACCTGGTTGAGTTCTTCCCGGGCGATATTGGTCTTTTCCGTATCCACCGGACCTAATATGATATGATAGTCTTTCATGCAGCCAATCTCCCTTCAATCCCCTTGATCGACGGTGCCAGCAAAACCAGGGTCTTGTGGTTCAAAATATCGTAGACATTGAGCCCCTCGACCCGCAACACCTTGACGCCCGGAATATTTCTGGAGGACAGCTCCAGGGTTGCATCCTTTTGATCAATGACGATCAGGGGTTTTTCCAGTTCAAGGCGCTGAAGCGTCGAAGCAACGGCCTTTGTCTTTACCTGATCGAGTGCAAATCCGTCAAGCACAATTATTTCATTATCCTTCAGCTTTGCCGACAAGGCCATTTTCAAAGCCAGGCGACGGACCTTCTTGGGGACTTTGTAGGAATAATCCCTGGGCTCGGGACCGAAAATCACGCCCCCGCCCCTGAGCAGCGGACTTTTCACATCACCCCGGCGTGCCCGCCCGGTGCCTTTCTGACGAAACATCTTTTGGGTGCTGCCCCGCACCTCGGAACGGCGCTTGACTTTGGCCGTTCCCCGTCGACGGTTGGCCAGCTGCATCCGAACCACCTCGTGCAGCACGCTCTGCTTGACCTCGACATTGAAGATCTCCTCAGAAAGGTCGATCTCCGATACGGTCTCACCCTGTATATTTTTGACTTCCACGACAGCCATGGTCTCCCTCTTTGCATTGCATCCGGCTTATGATGACGGCATTTTCCAATCGTTGAACCCAAACCCCGTCCTGGCAGCCTCCGGAATTTACGACTTTTTCGCCTTGCAGATCTCCACGATCGCGTTTTTCGGACCGGGCACCGCACCCTTGACAAGGATCAGGTTCTGGTCCGGACGGACATCGACCACTTCAAGGTTTTTGGTGGTCTGCCGCACGTTTCCGTACTGACCGGGCATTTTCTTTCCCTTGGCCACTTTGGAAGGCCATGCGCTGTTTCCGATAGAGCCGGGAATCCGATAACAACGACCCCCGTGGGTCTTTCGGCCAAGAGCAAATCCATGCCGTTTGGTCACGCCGGAAAAGCCGTGGCCCTTGGTTTTTCCGGCAATATTGATCTTGTCACCAACCGAGAACATCTCCATGGTGACCTGCTGGCCCGGCTCGAACTGTTCCGGTTCTTTGACGGAAAATTCCCGCAGGCGGTGGAAACCCGTTCCGCCGCTTTTATCAAAATGCCCCTTCAGCGGTTTGTTCAACCGCTGTGGCTTTTTTTCCTTAAACCCAAGCTGCAAGGCGTCATAACCGTCATTGGCCCTGGTTTTTATCTGGGTTACAGTGCACGGGCCCGCCTGAATGACCGTTACCGGCATATATTGCCCATTGCTGGCAAAAATGCCCGTCATTCCCAGTTTTTTCCCGAGTATTCCTTCACTCATTTGCGCCACCTGGTCCTTATCCTACAATTTAATATCCACATCCACGCCCGGAGACAAATCCAGCTTCATCAGGGCGTCTACCGTCTGCTGGGTGGGATCCTGGATGTCCAATAACCGCTTGTGGGTCCGAACCTCGAACTGCTCCCGGGATTTCTTGTTCACGTGGGGAGAGCGAAGCACCGTGTATTTGTTGATGCGTGTGGGCAGGGGAATGGGTCCCACCACCCGGGCACCTGTCTTGCGGGCGGTATCGACAATATCCCGGACCGACTGATCCAGCAATCTGTGATCGTAAGCCCTTAACCGGATTCGTATTTTGGTGTTTGGTATCATGACAGTCCCGTATCTATTCTATGATTTCACTGACAACACCGGCCCCCACGGTTCGGCCGCCTTCACGCACTGCAAAGCGCAGCCCCTCCTCCATGGCGATCGGGGTGATGAGTTCGGCTGAAATCGTTACGTTATCGCCGGGCATCACCATC
>JAIPES010000121.1 GCA_021737045.1 Desulfobacteraceae bacterium
TCGCAATGGTTCGTCAAGCATGGCCGACCAGCCGAATGAAAATCCCGGCTTGATCGAGGCAATGGAAATCGTAATTTTGCCGGAGATGCGTTTTTCCAGGAGGACTTTGCCTTTTTTGAGCATATAGAATTTCCCGGTGCGATCGCCTTCCCGGAAGATCGTATCCCGCTCCTCAAAATGATGGGTCTCGATAAACGGCAGGAGCTTATCCAGCATTTCATCTGTGAGATCTTCCAGGATCTGGATGGATCGCAATGATTCCTTGGTGGCCATTTGTCCTCCTTGCGCCCTGATTTTTTTCCGCCCGCAATTTTTTTGCCCCGTGCGGGTTAGAACAGGTAGATTTTCAGGCACAGCCCCACAATCAGCAGTATCGCCAGAAGCGGTCCGATCCCTACGGGCAACAGGCCCGCCCTGACTGCAATATCGGTTTTCCGGGATTTTGTCAAATCCGCACCGCGCCCGGTATCAGGCCACCGGTCGGCTGCAGACAGGCCGTAAAAAGCCGAAACCACGAAAACCGGGAGGCTGTCGAAAAACCGCTTCAGGCATGTTGGGAGAAAAACGGCAAAAATATTTTCGCAGATCCGATTGAGCCCGTTTAATCCGGCGTCTGCCGCACGTGAAATCACCCGGGCGCCCTTGCGGTAAAACCAGTCCGTATCCAGGTTGAGGGCCCGGATTTCAGCCGGGTATTTTCCGGAGAGAATCAGCAGGCAAAACGCCAGTGCACCGAACATGAGCAATTGTAATTGTCCGACCACGTGCGCGCCGGTATAGGGCGCATAATCGGCGGCATACGGCAGAAGCGCATAGAGCAGATCAAACCGGATTCCCAAAAATATGCACAGGAAAGCCGCAACGAACATGGCCGCCAGCATATTAAACGGCGGCTCCTTGGCCCGGATGCCGGAGTCATGGCCGAAGAACATAAAATACGGTACTTTGATGCCTGCATGATGAAAAACGCCTGCCGAGGCAAACTGCAGCACCAGCCACACGATGGCCATTTTGTGGTGGGCTGCGGCGCTGATAATCATGGACTTGCTGATAAATCCGGAAAACAGGGGAAAAGCCGAAATCGAGGCCGCTCCCACGATGCAGAACAGGGCCGTGAGCGGCATGGTCTTGTAAAGTCCGCCCAAATCCGTGCACCGTATTTTTCCGGTAACATGGAGCACCGCTCCGGCGGACATGAACAGCAGCGCCTTGTAGAGAATGTGACAGAAGGCGTGGGCAACAGTGCCGTTGATCGCCAGCGGGGTGCCGATACCGATGCCGCAGAGCATGAACCCCACCTGGTTGATCAGGCTGTAGGCCAGCACGCGCCGGATGTCGTTTTCCAGCACCGCGTAGAATATCGGGATGGCCGTCATAATTGCGCCCAGGTAAATGAGCACCTCGGTGCCGGCAAACATGCGTGCCATCACGTACACGGCACTCTTTGTGGTAAATGCGCTCAAAAATACCGCGCCCGTGACCGTGGCCTCCGGGTATGCATCTGGGAGCCACGGGTGCAGCGGCGGGATGGCAGCGTTGACCGCCACCCCGATAAAGATGAGAATGCCGTCTGCGCCCGAGAGCTGCATCAGGGAAAAAGCCGCGGTCCCGGTATTCTGCACGTAAAGCAAAATGCCGGCCAGCAGGCACAGGCCACCGAAAATGTGTACCATGATATAGCGGAATGCGGCGGCCCGGGAGGCCCGGGTGCGCCGGGCCAGGATCAGGAAGGCGGAGGCCACTGCCATGATTTCCCAGAAAACGTAGAGCGAAAACACATCCCCTGCCAGGGTCACCCCCAGTGCGCCGCCGGCGTAAATCAATCCGGCGGTATGCTGCACATCATCCCGGACTTTCAGCGCAAAAACCACTGAGAGCAGGGAAATCAGGATAAAGATGATCCCAAATATCCGGCTCAGCCGGTCAAGACGGCCAAGGATCAGTTCGTAGTCGAGAAAGTCCACGGTCCAGTGCTGTCCCAGCGGCGTGTAAATCAGGGTCAGAAATGCCAGCACCGGCAAAAGCATCATGTACGCGGATTTGACCCTGCCCCTGAAAGCCGGAATCAAAAGTGCGCCCAGGATGAAAATCAGTCCGGGCGGAATATGTAAGTTTAAAACCGCAAGGTGCATCAGCTGCCTCGCCCCGGGGTTTCTGGTGACGGTTTACGGGCTTATTGCCCGTCCCGGTAATAATCCTCGCTTCGCTTGATCAGGCGCCTTAAAAGCTTGGCAATATAGATGAGCAGCACGCAGGAGATAAACCCGTATGCTGCAAAAAAGTCGGGATATGCTTCCCATCCGAAGGCCGCGTGCTTGTGGATGAAAAAATCCGCGATCAGCAGGACCCCCAGGCTGATGTAGAAACAAACCAAAAGAATCCGAACGTTTCTGGGCTTGTCAAATATGGTCAGTTCTTTTTTCATCGGGTCTCGTGCCTTATATGCTGGTGATAAACACGTATGCCAGGTATGCCAAAGCCACTGCCACCACCGTGTAAAGGGCCGCAGGATATCCTTTTACCGGTTGGTGGGTCAGTTCCGTTTTTTCTTTTTCTTCTGCGTTCATTGCCGCTGCTTATCCTCCGAGTATCCGGCTGACAGCCAGTTGCGAGAGATTGAAAAACGGCTGGGGATAGAAAAAAAGTATAACCGAGATCGCAGCCGTTGCAACCGGTGGGGCCAGGCACCAGCCCGGCGCCTCCTTGATTCTGGGTTCAAACGTGACCTCATCCGGGCTGCAGAAAAAGGCCCGGTATACAATCGGCAGAAAATAGGCCGCATTTAACAGAGAACTTGCCAGGAGTACTGCGAGCATCAGGAATTGTCCGGCCTCGATGGTGCCGATGGCCAGGTACCATTTGCTGATAAAGCCGCCGCACGGCGGCAGGCCGATTACCGAGAGTGCGCCGATGAAAAATGCGGCCATGGTCACCGGCATTTGCCTGCCGAGGCCTTTCATCTCCGAGATATTTTTTACACCCGCGGCTACCATGATCGCGCCGGCACAGAAAAACAGCGTGATCTTTCCGAATGCGTGCATGGCAATGTGGAGCATTCCCCCGGCCATCCCGGACTGGGTCAGCAGTGCGGCGCCCAGAATGATATAGGAGAGCTGGCCGATGGTGGAAAAGGCCAGGCGGCGTTTGAGGTTGTCCTGGGACAGGGCGATAAGCGAGGACCCCAGGATGGTGACTGCGGCAATGATGCACAAAAGCGTGTCAAAACCGAAGTTCAGCAGCATCCCGGGCCCGAATATCTCTGTAATGACCCGGAACACGCTGAAAGCCCCGACCTTGACCACAGCCACGGCATGCAGCAGCGCGCTTACAGGCGTGGGCGCCACCATGGCCGCGGGCAGCCACGCATGCACCGGCATGATCCCGGCCTTGGAAAAACCGAATACCAGCATGAGCAACAGTGCGGCTGCCGGCAGTGCGCCGATGCTGCCGGCCAGGATGCCTCCTGCGGCAAAATCGAGGCTGCCGGCAATGAGGTAGATCGCGATCATGGCCGGCAGCACCAGGCCGATGGAGCCGCCCATGATGTAGAGCAGGTACTTGCGTCCGGAACTTCTGGCTTCCCGGTCCTGGTGGTGGGTGACCAGGGGGTAGGTGGAAAGCGAGAGTATCTCGTAGAAGATGTACAGGGTCAGCAGGTTGGCGGAAAACGCCACTCCGATGGTCGCACTCAGGGCTGCGGCAAAAAAGCAGTAGTACCGGGTCTGGCTGTGTTCATCCAGGCCGCGCATGTACCCGATGGAATAGGCGGAGGTGACAATCCACAGAAACGAGGCGACCAGGGCAAACAGCAGGCCGAATGCATCGACTTTGAGTTTGAATGCAATGCCGGCAAACAACGGTGCAATGGTGAATTCCAGAGTGTGGCCGGCCAGAATCGCCGGCACCATGGAAGCGATGATGCCGAATTTGATCAGCGCGGCGGCAAATGTCCAGATTTCCCGCACGTTGGGCTTGCGGGCGGAAATCAGGACGGGAATCACCGCCAGGGAGACCAGTACAGCGATCAACGGTTTTGCGGATACAACGGCGATCATAGGCCACCCATTGTTGCAGCCGAAATTGCGGGTTTAACAATCCAGGTCACAAGCGTATTTGCGTAAAAACCCATGACGATCAGCAGGCCGGCTGTGACCAGCAGCGGCACCAGCATGTCCAGGGGAGCCTCCCGGGTGGTCTGCCCGTTTTCGGGATGATGGCTGTCAAACGGCTCAAAATAGCCGATTTCAATAACCCTGAAAAAAAGGAGCACATTGACCAGGCTGCTGATGATCAGGGCGGCCACAAAGGCGTAATGCCCGGCTTCCATACCGCCGGAAATCAGGTACCATTTGCTGAAAAAACCGCAGGTGGGCGGCACCCCGATAATGGAACGCGCTCCGGCCACAAAGGCGATCATGGAAAAGGGCATCTTTGTAAATACGCCCTGCAGCGCGCCGAATGCATCTGCCTGGACCCGGGAAATCAAGGCCCCGGCTGCCAGAAACAGGCACAGGGTCATCATGGCATCATTTAAAATATGGAGCACGGCGCCGGTCATGCCTGCGGTGTTGCCCAGCCAGAATCCGCCCACCATGTAGCCCACCTCCGACACGATGATGTAGGCCAGCATCCGTTTTAAACGCTCCTGTTTCCAGGCCAGTAGCGAACCGGCGAGTATGGCGATCACCGCCAGCCATACAATGAAACGGTCAATGCCCATTTGGGCAAACGCGAAATCGGGTTGATAAACAAAAAGGATAATCCGGATCATGACATAGATCATGACCTTGGTGGTCAGCGGGGCGATCAGGCTCGCAGACGAATTCGGGGCGTGGGTGTAGGCGTTGGGCAGCCAGGTGTGGAGCGGAAAGAAGGCCATTTTCATGAAAAGGCCGATCAGGCACAGGATAAAGGATGCCTGGATGGGGCCGGTTTGTTCTATCGTGGGCAGAATGGCGGCGATATCGGCCATATTCAGCGAACCGGTGGCAATGTAGAGATACCCCGCCCCGAAAAGATACAGGCTGGCCCCGATGGTGCCGATAAACAGGTAGCTCAGGCTGGATACCGCAGCCCGGCCGCTGCCCATGCCCAGCAGGACATAACCCGACAGCGAGGCGATTTCCAGGAGTACATAAAGGTTGAATATGTCGCCCGTGATGACAATGCCCATCAGCCCGGTGACAAACAGGAGGTACAGGGCGTAGAATACCCCCGGGCGGTCTTCAAACTCCCGGGCCGCAGTACTCCGGGTGGCAATGAGGTTGATAAGTGCCACCGTGGCAATCAGGATCAGCACGACGGCGTTTAAGTGATCTATATGCCAGGAAATGCCCCAGGGCGGGGCCCAGCCGGCCATCCGGTAGGTGATAACCCCCTGGTTGATAACCCTTCCCATCACCAGGATCGCGGAAATCCAGGCGGCAAGCACCGCGCATAACGCAGCGGCAAAGCAGAGGGATTGCCGGATCCAGGCGGCAAGGCTGACCACAAGGGCTGCCAGCAGCGGTACAACGATTATCAGGGCCGGAATCTGGGAAGTCATTTACGGTTCAGCTGCCCGGCTTTGATTTGATTGAGAATTTCATCCTCCTCCAGGCTGTCATAGTTCCAGTAGACCCGGACGGCCAGGGCCAGGGCCACGCCCAGGGTGGCCACAGACACCACGATTGCGGTGAGCATAAGAACGTGCGGCAGGGGATTCATGTAGTCCGCGGCCCGGATACCAGGGCCGTGGCCGCCGTGGCCGTTGGCGATAATCGGTATGGAAGCCCCGTATTTGGCGGCAGTTGAGATATAGAACAGGATAATCGCGGTCTGAAAGATATTCATCCCGATAATTTTTTTGACCATGTTGGTCTTGGCGATCATGGCATACAGCCCGATCCCCATTAAAAGGATTACGCCCCAGTAATTGTACCGGGCCAGGAAAACCGCTGCCAGTTCTTCCATGTTCGCTCCTTGTTTTCGGGACCTATAATCCTTCTTCGTGCCTGCCCGCAGATGCCAGGTTGTAGTAAATCCATATCATGACCGCGGAGACTGCTATGGCGACCCCGATTTCCACTCCCAGGATGCCGTGTGATCTGGCTATGACCGGGCCGAATGCAAACAATTCGGATAATGCGCTGTAATCCAGGAAGTTGGCGCCCAGCAGCATGCATAAGGCGCCGATGCCGGCGTATATCAGAACACCGGCCGAAGCCATCAGCGCGCCGAGGCGTTCGGAAACCCGCCGGGCAGCCGATCGCAGGTCGTTGGCAATCGCCATCAGGATAATGGTGGCGCCGAAAATCACGCCGCCCTGAAAGCCGCCGCCGGGCGAGTGGTGGCCGTGGGCGATGACATACAGGGCAAAAAGCTGCAGAAACGGGACTACCAGGCAGGAGGCCTGTTGGATAACAAGGTCATATGGCACCCACCGGGAGTCGATTCGCACGAATTCCTCTGAATCCGTGGGTTCTTTGCCCCCTTGCTCGATGATCAGGGTGATGCCGGTGTCTATGTGTCTGTATAGCCTATGTTGCGGTTGGCGCGGCTTAAACCGCCGCAGCAGGAAAAAGCAGGCCAGGC
>JAIPES010000122.1 GCA_021737045.1 Desulfobacteraceae bacterium
GGCGGGTTTGTAAATTTTAAGCAAAGGCATTTGATGAATCCGCAAAAACGATCAGGAGCGAAAAAGCTGACGCCGACCGCAGGACTTTCTTCCTTCAAAAACAGCGGACGCGGTAAAAAGCTTTTTACGGTGCCATCAAAGGGCGGGAAAGGAAAAAATGGTACGCCCGGCAGGATTCGAACCTGCGACTTTCAGCTCCGGAGGCTGACGCTCTATCCCCTGAGCTACGGGCGCACACGGCATGAAACATAAAAGATCGTTTTTCAGAAGTCAAGCAGGAATTGCAGGCCGCCGGCAATGATTGTGCGCGATGGCCAAAAACGCCCGCTTTTACACGGGTTCCGGCGCCCCGGCGCCTTCCAGGGCCGCCTTTGCTTCCCCCACCACGTAAAGTGACCCCGCAACACAGATCAGATCCGTGTCTGCTGTTGTCTCCATGGCGTAAAACACCGCATCCCTGACACTTTCGACAATCTCCACATGATCGGTGAGTTTTTTTACCCCGGCCTCGATCACCCGGGCCGGCAGACTTCGGTCGATCACGGGCCGGGTCACGATCACCCGCTGGCACAGGGGCACCAAAGTGTTTAGCATGGCCTGGCAGGGCTTGTCATCGAGTATGCCGATGACAAGAGTGATGTTTTTGTTCGGAGCCGTATCCGAGAGAAAGGCCGCAAGCCTTCTGGCGGCAATCAGGTTGTGGGCCCCGTCGAGGATCATGGGCGGGGTGGTGTCAATCATTTCCAGGCGTCCCGGCCACCGGACATTTGCAAGACCGTCCTTGATGTCAGACACATCAATGGCAGTACCCTGGTCCATGAGCACTTCGCAGGCCGCCAGCACCAGGGCGGCGTTGTCGAGCTGGTGGATGCCCTGCAAAGAAGAGCGCATGTCGGTCCATTTGTGATCGATACCCGTGTAGGTGAAACCGAAGTTACCGGCATCGGCTTTGGGACTGCGTCTTACGCGAAAATCCTTGCCTTTGCGGAAAAGCGGCGCATTGTTGCGTGCTGCTGTCTTTTCAATGACCTCAATGGCTGATTTCTGGTGTACCCCTGTGATCACCGGGGTGTCGGGCTTGATGATTCCGGCTTTTTCACCGGTGATCTGGGCGATGGTGCTTCCCAGGTAAAACCGGTGTTCCAGGGAAATGTTGGAAATGATGCAGAGTCTGGGCTGCAAAATGTTTGTGGCATCCATGCGTCCGCCCATGCCGGTTTCAATCACGGCCCAGTCCACCTCAGCCCTGGCAAAGGCGTATAAGGCCATGGCCGTGGTATACTCGAAAAACGTGGCCTCGCGCTCTTTCGGGGCCGCAGCTTTGGCAGCATGCCAGGCATTGACCACTTCCTGATCGGATATGTATTGGTTGTTGATGCAGATGCGTTCGTTAAATCGTACCAGGTGGGGCGATGTGTAGAGCCCCACCCGCAGGCCGGCAGCCTGCAGGATAGCTGCCAGGGCAGAGGCAATGGAGCCCTTTCCGTTGGTGCCGGCCACGTGGATGCAGGCAAATTTGCGTTCCGGCCGGCCCAGGGCTTTGAGCATGGCGTCGATGATGTCCAGGCCCAGTTTGATGCCGAACCGGCGCAGGCCAAACATTTCTGCCAGGCATTTGTCATATTGGTTTTGGGTCATGGCTTTTTCCCGTTACAGGTGCGTAAAAAACCCGGAAGCCGTCAGGGTCTTCCGGGTTTTTTGATCAATATGGTACTATCTTTCATTTTCACGCTTTGGTCCTGCCGGCATCAAGATCTGCGGGTTCGCATCCGCTTTTTGGCTTCTGCAATCCGCTGCCGCCGCTGGGCTTCACGTTTTTTGCGGCGTCTGTACTCGCTTGGTTTTTCGTAGTTCTTCTTGAGCCGCAAACGCTTGAACAGACCGTCGTTCTGAATTTTTTTCTTCAGAATGCGCATGGCCTTTTCAAGGTCGTTGTCTTCCACTTTGACCGCGATTTCCTTCAAATATTTCAACCCCCTTTACAAAGAAATTTAGTTACGCTGTATTCTAATATTTTCTATAAAAATGTCAAATTTTGATGGTGCCGTAAAAAGTCCAATATCTGCGTTACGCGCAATTTCCCAGAATTTCACGTACGGATAAGTACGCTGCATTCTTCGAAATTGCGCAAGCCTTGATCTTGAACTTTTTACGGCACCATCGGAAACCAGACTTTTTACGGTGCCATCAAATTTTCGTGGACGGTGCGACCGTGCCGCCGGATCGGATCTGATGCCGGTTTATCTGCTGCAGTGTTATTTCGGAAGCTTGGAGACCAATTCATCTGCCACTTCCGGAACGCTGTTTTTGCCGTCCAAGGTGATATAGGTCATGGACGGATCGTTTTCCGCCAGATCCCGGAAATAATAGGCAGCCGCCAGGGTGCCGGTTTCAGCGTCATAATAGATGCCGTGGCGCTTGTCAATGGCGGCTTCATCCTGGTCATCCGAGCGGGTCTGCAGCTCGCCGCCGCACACCCGGCATTTGTCGCCGTCGGGCTTGATGGCGTCGATGAAGATGTTGTTGGGATGATTGTTGTCATTGACGCAAAGACGGCGGCCCATGATGCGGTTTTTGGCGATTTCCCGGTCCAGTTCGATTTCCACAACGATATCCAGGTTCATGCCGGCTTGTTTCAGGGCTTCGTGGAGCTTGACGGCCTGGTTTTTGTTTCTCGGAAAGCCGTCGAGCAGCCAGCCGTTTTTGCAGTCGTCTTCCTTGAGCCTGTCGAGGATCATGGGGATGGTGATGTCATCAGGCACCAGTTCGCCCTTGTCAATATAGGCTTTGGCCTGTTTGCCCATTTCTGTTCCGCCCTTGATGTTTTCGCGGAAAATGGCCCCGGATTCAATGTGGGGGGTCTTGAATTTTTCCTTGAGAATGGCTCCCTGTGTTCCTTTTCCGCTCCCGTTGGGTCCGAAAAACAAAATGTTCATCGCCTTTTTCTCCTTTTGCCCAAGGTTGATGTCAAAAACATGCGGTTCAATCATTATCTGTACGCCAGATTACATTTTGATGGCGCCGTAAAAAGTCCAATATCTGCGTTACGCGCAATTTCTCAGAATTTCACGTACGGATAACTACGCTGTATTCTTCGAAATTGCGCAAGCCTTGATCTTGAACTTTTTACGGCACCATCTAAAATCAGACTTTTTACGGTGCAATCACATTTTATCCGTTTGCAAAATTTTTTTATATATTAAAATGATGGCATTATGTCAAGCATCCTTTTGCGTTTCAACGATTTTCCGGGCCAGTTCCAGGGCCTGATCCCGGGATTCAATATCACCGGCGAGCCGGCCTTCTTCAACCCTGTCCAGGACTGTTGCAAACAGGGGGGAGGGGGAAAGCCCAAGTTCACGGATCAGGTCATGGCCCGTGAGCAGGCGGGGACGCGCCCGGGCCGGAAGGTGCCCGGTGAAGTAGCGTTGCGCCAAATCTTTGGCAAATTCGATAAATTCCGGATTTGTTTTTTCTTTTTTACCGGTCATGTCGGCAGTCGCCATCAGCAGCAGATCCGGGGTATAGGGCCGGGTTTTGATGAAAAAGCGGGTCATCGCCCGGGAGCTGAGTGCATTTCGCTGCCGGGCCGTGTACAGAAAAAGGGGCCGGATGTGATGGCGGATCAGAAAAGTCACATAACCGGCATCAGCGCAGGAAAATCTCAGGCGGCGGCAGATCTGACCGGCCATTTGCGCCCCGGCCCGGGGGTGATGATAAAAATGGATGCGGCCCTGGTCATCTGTTGTGCGGGTCTGCGGCTTTCCGATATCATGGAGCAGGGCGGCATGTTTGAGCAGTTCCACGGCCGACGGGGATGTCAGCAATCCCGCGTTTTCCCTGTCTGCGGTCAGGGCAGGGCGGTTTTGGTGAAGCATCTGCTCCAGTCCCCTGTATACCGCCATTGTGTGGTCAAATACGTCAAATTCGTGGTGCCGGTTCTGTCCGCAGTTTTTCAGGGCTTCGATTTCCGGAAACAGGTTTCCCAGAAGTCCGGCCCGGTTCATCTGAGAAATCCATTGTGCTGAATCAAGGGTTTGGAGGATCTTTTGCCATTCATCCCGGATTCGCTCGCCTGCCACCAGCCGGATTTGCCCGGCTTTTTCGGAAACTGCTGCAAGTGTTTCCGGATCAATGGTAAATCCGAGGGTTGCGGCCATGCGAAAGGCCCGCAACAGGCGCAGGGGATCATCATCCAAAACCCTTTTGCCGGTCATTCGGATCACCCTGCGGTCAAGGTCGCCGCGGCCGCCGGCCGGATCAATGAGGCGGCCGGATGGCAGGGATACAGCCATGGCATTGATTGTAAAATCCCTGCGCAACAGATCTTCGGAAATGGTTTTCCCCTGAATGGCAGCAATGTCAAAAATTCTGCCGGTGCCGACCACCCGGTGGATGATTTGCTTTTTTTTGCCCAAAACCACGACCCGGCTGCCTTCAGCTTCTGCAATGGCCCGGGCCAGGCCGGCGGGGTCGCTTTCCACGGCCAGGTCCCAGTCGGCAAAAGGTCGGCAAAGCAGCTGATCCCGGACGGTTCCCCCAACCAGATAGGCTCCGGATTGTTCCGGAATCTTCGAGAGAAGCGGTTGCGGGAGAAATTTGGTATTGATCAAAGGCATTTTTTCATATATGCAGTTATTCTTCTTGCATTTTCGTGTTGTTTTCCCGGGGCGACCCGCGTTCGGATCGGATTATTGATTCATAGCTCAAAAACAGGGTGCGTGCAATGGGCAGACAACAGACATCTCCGGAACAACCCTGCTGGCTGATTAAAATCGGGGTAACCGGGGGGGTGGGTTCCGGGAAATCCCTGGTCTGCCGCCGCCTGCAGGCATCGGGCGTACCCGTTGCCAGCGCGGACCAACTGGCCAGACAGGCGGTTGAACCTCATAGCCGGGCCCACAAACAGATTGTAAAGCGGTTCGGCAAAGACATTCTTACGGCAGACGGCACCATTGACCGGCCCCGGCTGCGGCAGATCATCACGCAGGACGAGGCTGCACGCAGAGACCTTGAAAGCTATGTCCACCCTGAGGTAGGGGTGCAAATGCAGAAACATTTCCGGTCTGCGGCCGCGCAGGGGGCATGGCTGGCTGCAGTGGAGGTTCCGCTGCTGTTTGAAGCCGGCCTGCAGGACCAGTTTGATGCGGTGATTCTGGTTTCCGGGGATACCGAGGTTCGTATTCACCGGATCATGCAGCGCGACAATGTGAGCCGGCAGCAGGCCCGGGCCCTGATGCACATCCAGATGAATGAAGCCCAAAAACGGCGGATGTCTGATTTTATCATTGAAAACAACGGAAGCATTGACCAAATGCATCAACAGGTGGACCGGGTACTGGAAAAACTTGCGGAAAAGTATAAAAAAATAGGCGAAAACGGTTGACAGGACCTTTTATCTGACTTATTGATAGACAAAACGCTCCTGCCTCCTGGACGTTTGTTTTGCGCGAATCCTTCTTCAACATCTTAAAAACCAATCAGGCCTCATATTACCTAAAGTTTTAAGAAGAAACATAATTTCTATATCCGGCTTTGCAGCTTTCCTGTTGCTCGTTTTACAGTTTTGCCTTTGCTGCCGGCAATTCGCAGGGCTTCAAACATCCGGCTCCATCCGGGTGAAACACCGCAGGATCACTGCACGCCTGACATACAACCCAATTTTGAAATGAATCGGAGAAAACACAGGAATGGGATTACATGAACATCGTTGAACTGAAAAACAAAAAAATCAATGAACTGACCCGGATGGCCAAGAAGTTTAACATTGAAAACGTCGGCCGGATGCGCAAGCAGGAGCTGATTTTTTCACTGCTTCAGGCCCACATTGAAAAAAACGGCCTCATCTACGGAGAAGGCACCCTGGAAATTCTGCCTGACGGTTTCGGTTTTCTGCGGTCCCATGACTGCAACTACCTTCCGGGCCCGGATGATATCTATGTGTCGCCTTCCCAGATCCGCCGGTTCAGTCTCAAGACCGGAGACACGGTCTCCGGCCAGATCCGCCAGCCAAAGGACTCGGAACGCTATTTTGCCCTGCTCAAGGTGGAAGCCATCAACTTCGAGGAGCCGGACGCCGCCCGGGACAAGATCCTGTTTGACAATCTCACGCCCCTGTTTCCGGAAAAAAAGGTCAAGCTCGAGCGGGAGGCGGACAATTATTCCATGCGGATCATGGACCTGATGACCCCCCTGGGATTCGGTCAGCGCGGTTTGATTGTCTCCCCGCCCCGCACCGGCAAGACCATGCTGCTCAAAAACATTGCCAACAGTATTATCGGTAACCACAAAAACGTGGTCCCCTTTGTGGTGCTCATTGACGAGCGGCCCGAAGAAGTCACTGACATGCAGCGTTCCGTGGATGCAGAGGTGGTCTCCTCCACTTTTGATGAGCCGGCCGAGCGTCATGTGCAGGTGGCGGAAATGGTGGCTGAAAAGGCCAAGCGCCTGGTGGAGCACAAAAAGCACGTGGTGATCCTGCTCGACAGCATCACCCG
>JAIPES010000030.1 GCA_021737045.1 Desulfobacteraceae bacterium
AACCAGTGCGTGACCGGTTTTTACCACATGTTTCTGACTTCTTCCGCCTTCTGCCGTGCCTGGTCGGCCAGGGCGGAGCCATCGGCAATGGCTGCGGCTTTCTTGTAGGCGTCTATGGCCCTGTGGTATTCATGCTGCCGGGTGTAGGCCCGGCCCAGATCCATGCAGATTCTGGCCGACTTTGGCGCGTTTTCTTTTGCCCGCTCCAGATACCGCACAGCCTTGTTTATATCACCGGTGGCCATATACACCTGCCCCAGACCATGTAACGCTTTGGGAAAGTCATACTCCAGATCCAGGGCCTCGTTGTAATATTTTTCCGCCTTTTCGTATTCGCCGGTCTGGTAATAAATGTAGCCCAGATTGGTCAGCGGGTAAGATGGGGTGGTATACAGCAAATCATCTGCCACTTGCTCAAAGCATTCAGCAGCCTTATCCCACTGCTCAAGGGCGATGTAGGCAGCACCGAGATTATTGCGGGCCGGAGAATATTCGGACCGCAGTTCCAGGGCCTGCTCCAGGTGCGAAACAGCCTTTTCCGGATTCCCCTTTGCCAGATAGGTCAGCCCCAATGCATTGTGAACACGCGGATCATTGGGATTTAAGTGTTCGGCTTTCAACAACTCCCGCAACGCCCGGGTATAATTGCCGTCTGCCATATAGGCCTCCCCGAGGTTGCGGGCTGCATCGGCCTGCTGCTTCCTGGCCGTGGAAGCTCCGGTATGGGCGCAGGCGCAAAACATGATAGTGATACAAACAATCCCGAGCACCTTCACAAACGCCTTTGTTTTTTTTTCCATAGCCAGTTCTTTCCTTTGCTCTTTTTCTTGGCAATGATGTGTGATCAGCGCATCCGGATCACGGAAATATCCTGCTGATCAAAATATGTAAGAAACTCCCGGGCAACCGGGACATCTGAGAGCAGTACCCGTTTTTCCCGGCCCTTATCCCGGCTGCTTACCAAAACTCCGGGCACCTGGAGGGAAATATTGTGAATACGGGGGCGATTGGCTGTCCAGAAAATGGGGTCATGCATGATTTCCAGATTCAATACTTCCCCGAGCTGATCCAGAATCGCCTCCGGTTCAGAACCTGACTGTATCTGCAGTACCCGAAAACCGGTTTTCTCAATGGCTTCAACGGCATCTCCCTGCAAATCTCCGTAATCAATCAGCATCTCTGCATTTTCTCCAAGTGACAGCAGGTTGGCCGTAGCCCGGACCTGAAAGCCGGCATAGGGAAAACAGACCTCAATGTCTTCATGATAAGTGTAACCGAGCTTTTCCACCAAAAGGCGCACAAGCCGGTCCGGACGCCTGGTCTGCACGGCCGGTGGTTCAGGGCGGCGGGCATTGGACGGCTCAATATCATGGAGAATCCAGCCGGACTTTTCCGGGGTTTCCACCCAATCCCGCACCGTGACAGCCCGGGATTCCAGATAGGCGCATACAGACTTGGGGGTTTTCATCTCCGGATCAGAGAAAATATTTAAATAAATCGTGTCCTGGCCTTTCGACGGCTGGTAAATGAACTGGCCCCGCAATACCGTGCTCAGGCCTTTGTCTTCAATTTCCATCCGGTGTTGATAACCATCGGGGTCCAGTTTTGGTATGAGCTTTTCCAGCAGCCAGGTCAACGCCGGCTGCCTGGGGACAAACAACACCTCCAGGTTCCGCCAGTAGACCTGGAGCACGGCCTGATCGCCGGGGCTGATCCACTGGCGCCGTGTCAGCAAAAACTTTCTGCCGTCGGAGAGTTCAAGCACCGGTGTTTTTGAAAGATCCAGGGACAAGTCCCTTTCCCCGGATCTGGGGAAAAAATAACGCCCCTGGTTAAAAATGCGGGCATCTAAAATTTTCGCCGCCTTGGCCAGTACGGACAAGTCCGCAAACCACTGAACGGAAACCGACGTCCTGCCGGTTTTGGCATCGTTTTGGCTTTCTTCAATGGTATCGGCACTGATATTGGCGGCCCGGCCGGGCACGACAGGATTATCTTTGTCAGAAGGCGCCGGTGCAGCCGAAGGCCGGGGCTGTTCCATCACGTCGGAATACCACGGCTTTTTTTTGATTTCCGGATCCGGAAGGCGGATCCGGGCACCGGCCCGCACCTGGTCCGGGTCCTTGATTTCCGGGTTCATCAACTTAAACAGGCGCATGCCCCGATTGTAACCGTCTGAGCCATAACGGCCAAAGCGCTCGGATATGAGCCGGGAAATCCAGTCGCCGTATTGAACGGTATAGGGATCGGCAAATTGTTTGAGATTGTCAGACAGGCCGGTGATAGGAATGACCGGGATGGTCACCTGACCGGTTTCCTGGCCTGTCAGGGTCCCGGGCGCGAGGATGCGCAGCGGAATCAGAATCTGCTGATCCGGGTATATCAGGTCCATATCCCGAATACGGGGATTGATCCGCTTGAAAATATCCAGAAATTTCGGAAAATCCTTGTGCGCAATATCTCCCCGCTGCTCCAGAAGCCGGATAACATAATCATCTCTCTGCACCACGTACGGATCACACAGGATATCCTTGTCCCTGTCCCGTTCCACCACGTAATGCTTCTGGTAAAACACCGCAAGGCTCCTGCCGGGGGCGCAAAACAAAATTACCCCGCAGAGGAGTAACGGCAGCATGCACAAGGCAAACAAACGATGCGGTTTCATCCGGATCACACCTTTTTCAAATCAAGGCGCATGGCAATATCTTCAGCAGTTCTTTGAACAAAATGGGACAAATCGTCTCCGGACAAGGGGCGGCCGGGCCGGGGAACTTTGTCCATATCTTCAGGACAGACCAACTCCGGAGCATTGACCAGTTCGTCCCTGGGGATGATCCCGTATTCCGCGGGAAAGTTGTTGTCAAAATACATCTGCTGGAAATCGGCAAATTTCAGTGCGTGTGCGGTGGAGTCCAGTATTGCGGTTTCGTCCGCGGCAATTTTGCCGCTCTTTTTGGCCGCCACCAGACCCGCCAGACATTCCCCTCCGTGGGTGCAGACCACGTGGCCGTTTCGATTGGCCCGCAGCTGCCAGTCCATGATCTGCTGTTCGGTTACCTCCTCCACAAAAACCTTCTGCTGCCCTGCCCGCCTGTTGTATTCGGCCACCAGCCGGATGACCCGGGGCATGGACACGGGGTTTCCGATCATGGCGGCCTGGGCCACGCTGGGCTTGACCTGCACGGGTTCAAAACGTCGCTTTTCCGGATCCGGCTCCAGATAATACTTGTAAACCGGGTTGGCATGCTCGGACTGCACCCCCACAATCCGCGGCAAATCCTCTATGATGCCCAGATCATGGAACTTGAGAAAGCCGCTCATGATGGCCGTAATGTTTCCGGCATTGCCCACCGGCGCCACCACGGCCTTGCCGGCCATGTCATATTCAAATCCCTGGGCGATCTCGTAAGAATAGGATTCCTGGCCCAGGATACGCCAGGCATTTTTGGAGTTGAGCAGGGCCACGTTGTAATGCTCTGACAAGTGCTCCACGATTTTCATGCAGTCATCAAAGACCCCGGGCACTTCAAAGACCATTGCCCCGCTTCCCAGGGGCTGGGAAAGCTGCTGGGGGGTGACGCGCTTGTGGGGCAGCAAAACCGCGGACTTGACATCCGGATGCAGAAACGAGGCATAAAGGGCTGCGGCCGCAGAGGTGTCTCCTGTTGAGGCGCACACCGCCAGCACGTCAGACACATATCCCTGCTGGAGCAGATAGCGGATATAGCTAAGCGCGCTGGCCATCCCCCGGTCCTTAAAAGAAGCACTCGGGTTCTGGCCGTCGTTTTTAAAATAAAACCGGATTCCGGCTTTTTGCTGGAGCCGGGCGTTTGCCTCAACAACCGGGGTGTGGCCTTCGCCGAGCCAAACTGCGGCACCCAGGGGCAGAACCGGGCCGATCAACTCATGATACCGGTAAATGCCGTTTAAGGCGGGGATATTGAGCATCCTGCGGTAATCAAAAATCCGCCGCCACATGGGGCCGGAAATCTTTTTTAACCGCTCAAAATCGGTATCATAGAGCAAAAGTACATGCCCGCAGTCCGGGCAGGTATACAGCAGATGCCGGATGCCGAACTCCTTTTGGCAGTTGAGGCATCGATATATCAAATCACCGCCCGGCCCGGGAATCAGGTAGGGCTGTATGTCTTTGGGAAACTGATCGACTCTCACAGGGTAATTTTTTCCTTGCCGCCCATATACGGCCGCAGGGCCTCGGGGATCACCACGCTGCCGTCGGCCTGTTGATAATTTTCCAGCAATGCAGCCAGTGTTCGGCCCACCGCCAGTCCGGAACCGTTTAGGGTGTGCACCAGCTCCGTGCCCTTGCGCCCCTTGCGCTTAAACCGGATACCCGCCCGGCGCGCCTGAAACGATTCAAAGTTGCTGCAGGACGAAATTTCCCTGTATTTCTGCTGGGCCGGCATCCAGACCTCGATATCATAGGTCTTGGCCGATGCAAAGCCCATGTCTCCGGTGCACAGCAGCACCACCCGGTAGGCAAGCCCCAGGGCCTTTAAAACGGATTCAGCGTCTGAAAGCAGCTTTTCCAGCTCATCATAGGAATTTTCCGGGGCCGCAAACTTAACCAGCTCCACTTTATTAAATTGATGCTGCCGGATCAAGCCCCGGGTGTCTTTTCCGTAAGAGCCGGCCTCGGCCCGGAAACACGGGGTAAAGGCAGTGTAATAAACGGGCAGATCGGTTTCGTCAAGGATTTCGTCCTGATGGATGTTGGTTACAGGCACCTCGGCGGTGGGGATCAGAAAATAATCCCGGCCCTCGAGCTTAAACAAGTCCTCTTCAAACTTGGGCAGCTGACCTGTGCAGGTCATGGAATGGCGGTTGACGATAAACGGCGGCAGCACCTCTTTGTAGCCGTGCTCCAGGGTGTGCAGGCTGAGCATAAACGATATCAGGGCCCGCTCCAGTAAAGCCGCATCCCCCATATAGAGCGGAAACCGGGCCCCGGCAATCTTGGCAGCGCGTTCAAAATCCAGGATTCCCAGGTTTTCACCCACGGTCCAGTGGGGCAAAGGCTCGAAATCAAACTCCGGCGGCCGGCCCACGTGCCGGACCAGGGCGTTGTCATCTTCATCCCGGCCTTTGGGAACACTTTCATGGGGCATATTGGGAATCCGAATCATAATCTCGTTGATCCGGGATTCGTATTCGGCCAGGGATTGCTCCAGGGTCTTGACCCGGGTGCTGACTTCTTTCATCTGGGCAATCTGCTCATCTGCGCTTTGCCCCTGCTTTTTCATGGCCGCGATCTCATCGGAAACCACATTTCTGCGATGGCGCAGTTCCTCGAGCTCAGCCAGTATCCGGCGGCGTTTCTCATCAGCGCCGGCAAAAGTCTCCAGATCCGCAGTATCACCCCTTTTGGAAAGGGCATTGCGGACATCATCCAAATTTTGCCGCACATACTTGATTTCCAGCATAAGATCCCTATATTAAATATTTTAGATAATTCTCGGAGATTTCTAATGATGGCAAACTTTAGTTAATTACCATGCCCCTGCCAATTCGTCAATGATTATTGCAAATTGCACGTTTTTACGCTATGCTGTTTCAGCGGTTACCAGACTTGGAGAATGGTTATGGAAGATGTCAAAGACAAAAAACTGGCCCTTCGCAGAGAAACCCGGGAGCGGATCACTTCTTTAAACAGCCGGGAACTGGCGCAAAAACAGGCCCGGATCGAAGATCAGCTGCTGGAGTTTGCCAATTTCCAGGAATCTGAGATGGTGCTGTTTTATTTGAGCCGGGGCGTGGAAATCGACTTGTCGCGCATCATTGAGGCATGCCCCCGGCTTGGTAAGGAAGCGGTACTGCCGCTGTTTGATCACAAAAAACGAACCGGCTGCCGGCTGTTTAAGATCACCAGCGTGGACACAGATCTTAAAGCCGCATCCGGACATGAATTTGAACCCGATCCTGACCAGTGCAAGCCGGTTTCCTTTGACAACATTGACATTGCCCTGATTCCGGGCGTCGCCTTTGATGAAAAGGGCGGGCGCCTGGGTGACGGCTCAGGACGGTATGACCGGCTGATTCCCCTTTTGCCCAACACAGCCCGAAAAGTCGGGCTTGCCCTTGAAAGCCAGGTCTATGGGGTGCTGCCCATGGAAACCCACGACAAAGCCGTTGATATTATCATCACTGAAAATCGTATCATTTATAAAATATAGACTTTCATGAAACCTGTTGTCGCCATTGTAGGCCCTCCTAACGCGGGCAAATCCACGCTGTTCAACCGGCTGACCAAAACCCGCAGCGCCCTTGTGGACGATTTTCCCGGCGTGACCCGGGATCGTCACTATGCTGCTGCATCCTGGAACGATGTAGATTTTGACATTGTGGATACCGGGGGCTTTTTTGCCGCAGACAAGGACGCATTTGCCCAAAAAACCCATGACCAGATCCGCCAGGCCATTGCAGACGCCGATGCCCTGATTCTGCTGTTTGACGGTGCAAACGGCATTTCCGCCTTTGACCGGGACCTGGTGGACCTGGTGCGCGGATTTTCAATTCCTGTTTTTTTCGCGGTCAACAAAATCGATCATCCCGGCCGGGAAGAGCGTCTCTACGAGTTTTACGCCCTGGGCGCAGAACCCCTGTATGCCCTTTCCTCTGCTCACGGCCACGGGGTTGCCGGATTGCTCGACGACGTGACCGCCGCCCTGCCGGAAACCAAATCCGAAGCGGAAACCGAACCGGTCCGCATGGCGGTTGTCGGGCGGCCAAACGTGGGGAAATCATCGCTGATCAACCGGATCATGGGAGAAGACCGGGTTATTGTCAGCGAGCAGGCCGGCACCACCCGGGATTCCATTGACACCCTGTGCCGGGTCAGCGGCCGGCCCTACCTGCTCATTGACACCGCCGGGGTCCGCAGAAAATCCAGGGTCAAACAAAAAATTGAAAAATATGCCATCATCAAGGCCATGGAAAGCCTGGAGCGCTGCGACATCGCCCTGATCATGCTCGATGCGGCCGCCGGGATCACCGAACAGGATGTGCGCATTGCCGGATACGCCTTTGAAAAGGGAAAAGCCTGTATTTTTCTGCTCAACAAGTGGGACCTGGTGGAAAAATCCGACCGGGTTTTTAAACAGATCAAGGAAGATATCCGCTATCAGGCCAAGTATTTGAGCTTTGCCCCGATTCTGACCATATCCGCGCTAACCGGCCGGCGGGTGCCCAAGGTTTTTGAATTCGCGGATGCGGTATACGACCAGTACACCCGCCGCATCGGCACCGGCCCGTTAAACCGGATCATCGAGGCGGCCACCACCCGCACCGAGCCTTCCATGCACCACGGCCGCCGCCTGAAATTCTATTACGCCGCCCAGACCGGCACCCGGCCGCCTACATTTGTCTGTTTCGTCAATTACCCGGAAGGCGTGCATTTTTCCTACCAGCGCTACCTGATCAACCAGATCCGGGAAGCGGCCGGCCTGGACATGGTGCCCATCCGGCTGTGGCTGCGAAAACGCGGCGAGCAGCGGCCGCGCAAGGCCCTGAAAAAGAAAAAATCCGTCAAGACAAGATAAACCAACCAAAAATCCGGACGTATGCCCGCATATGTCCGGCAAGGTGTCTGAATTGGACCTGTTTGATTACCAGTCAGAAAAGTCAAACGCGGCCCACCGCCCCCTGGCCGACCGGATGCGGCCCATGGATCTCGACGCTTTCATCGGCCAGCAGCATGCCGTGGGACCGGGTTCGCTGATCCGAAACGCAATTGAAAACGACCGGATCTTTTCCATGATCCTGTGGGGCCCGCCGGGCACCGGCAAAACCACCCTGGCCCGGATCATGGCGGCCCGGACCCAATGCCATTTCATCCAGTTTTCCGCCGTGTTAACCGGGGTCAGGGATATCCGGGAGGTCATTGACACGGCCCGGAACCAAAAAAAATACCACAACCGCCGCACCCTGCTGTTTGTCGATGAAATCCACCGTTTTAACAAGTCCCAGCAGGACGCGTTTTTGCACCATGTGGAAAGCGGGCTGATCACCCTGATCGGGGCCACAACGGAAAACCCCTCTTTTGAGGTCATCTCCGCGCTGCTTTCGCGCTGCCGGGTCATTACCCTGGAGCGGCTCTCGGATGAAGAAATCAAAACCCTTGTCATGCGCGCCCTCTCCGATACCAAGCGCGGACTTGGCGAGACGGGCCTGACAATCACGGATGAGGCTGCAGGCCATATAGCCGACATTTCGGACGGAGACGGCCGGGCCGCCTTAAATGCGGTCGAAATTGCGGCCATGGACCTGATGGGCGAAGACGGACAGGAAAGCCCTGTGCAGATCGGCCTGGATCACGTGGAAAAGGCTTTGCAGAGAAAATCCCTGTCCTATGACAAGGCCGGGGAGGAACACTATCACCTGATTTCCGCGTTTCACAAAAGCCTGCGGGGAAGTGATCCGGATGCCGGGCTTTACTGGCTGGCCCGGATGATGGCCGCAGGAGAGGACCCCTTCTACATTGCCCGGCGCATGGTGCGGTTTGCCTCAGAAGACATCGGCAACGCAGATCCCCGGGCCCTGGCCGTGAGCATGGATGCCATGGAGGCCTACCGTTTTCTGGGCTCGCCGGAAGGCGATCTGAGCCTGGCCCAGGCTGCCGTGTATCTGGCCACCGCCCCCAAAAGCAACAGCATATACACCGCATGGGGTGCGGCCAGACAAATGGTGGAAAAGACCGGGTCCCTGCCCGTGCCCCACCATATCCGAAACGCCCCCACAAGGCTGATGAAGGACATGGGCTACGGCCGGGGATACCGCTATGCCCACGACTACAAGGACGCTTTTGCCCCGCAGGACCATCTGCCCGACCAGCTCAAAGACGCCCTGGTTTACCATCCCACGGACCGGGGCGATGAAAAGCTGATCAAACAGCGGCTGGACAAATGGCGAGAGATGAAAAAACAGCAAAAAAAAACCTGACAGCCCGCCCGGGCGGCTTTGGCTGCTGCAGCCCGAATATCAGCGCCAGGGGCCGGTTATTTTTTCAGCCGCAGCCTCGGGGTCTGGATACCGAATACGGCCAGCTGGATCCAGGCCATGCCCAGGCGCAAAAGCGCCACGTCATCGGACTTGATCTTCAGCCGCAGGTCCTGCTTGACATGAAAGCGCTTGAAAAAACTGCTTTCCAGCACAAACCGGCGAAACATATCCACATTGTAGGCCGCCATAAACGTCATTTTGCCCTTTTGCCCGTCCGGGCCCTCCCCGCCCCAGGGGTCCTGGGTAAAAAGCCGCATCACCTGGGCCCATTCAATGGTCATTTGGTTGTAAAATGCCGCGTTCTGGTCCGCCTCCCAGGATTTTGGGGTATGCGTGCGGCCTTCTTTGATGCCGCAGCAGAACTCCGGCGGACGGAGATAATGTAGCAGCTTTGGCACACCCGCCTTGAAATACAGGGCCTGCTCCACGGGAAAGGCCCGGCAGGTCTGGGGGCGATCCGCATACACCCGGCATCCGGCATCCGTGAGAAACGGGCAGGTTTTTTCCGCGTTTTCCGCCATGGCCAGCAGCACGTGCGGGAAATGGCTGCCATCGCGCAGCACCACGTGGGTATGCGTGTCGATGAACTCATCAGAGGACATGCCCAGGCTGTTTTTCAGCCGGATCACATCATAGGGATACAGATACAGGTTGAGGTTTCTGCAGCACTGATTAAAGCACGGCACCCCGGGATGGCAGTCAAGAGTAAATGTTTCGTTTTCAGACAACCGGCGGCCGGGAATTTGATCGGGATCTTGCTCAAGATATCGCATGGATGGGCACCTTATCGTGGATCAACATATCCGCCACGGTTTTTTTTGATTTTTCGGAAATTCCGAGTTTCTGTTTCAGGTCCTGTTCCAGCCCGGACATGCGGATGTAAAAGGGGGTCCGATCAAAGCTTTGATAGGGCAGATGCCCGCACTGGCTGTCAAAGGCGGCGCATCCGTGATAAAAAACCATCCTCTGCCGCCCGGGCGGCTCCAGTTCGTGGGGAATGCCGTGGAGCCGGCAAATCATGGGCCGAAATCCGTAAAGCACGCACCAGCCCTCCCGGTTTAGCGGGCACATCATGCGAAAGGGCGCATCTGCGCCATTGCTTTGGGCACGCCGAAGCGCGTCTGCATATTGGACGGCACTTTTTTTGATATCTGCGCGCATGGGCCCGGAAAGCTGCTCAAAACCCCTTCGCAGAAAAATATATTCCAGAAAGGTATGATGATAAAACCGGGTCAGGCAGCAGTTGTCAGCACATCCGGTGCAGGAAAATCCATACCCGGCAGCAGCCTGATCATACTGCCGGTCCATTTCCGCATACAGGGATTCAAGCTCTTTAACAACAGTCTCAATGCGCGGGTCTGCAGCCAGGTCTGCAACCGGGGTTTGCCGCTCCATATGCATTACACCAGGGGCGTGGGGATAAAAATTTCATTATACAGCCGCAGCACATACCGGTCGGTCATGCTGGCGATGTAATCACAGATGATTCTTTCCACCTGCGTGGATTCAAAATAGCTGTCCTCCATTTCCAGACCGGTCATTTTTTCCCTGAGCTGATCCGGATGATTGAGGAAATAGACGTAGAGCTCGGATATGAGTTTTTTGGCCTTGATAAACTCGGCATGCACCGGCGCGGAACGATAAACATTTTCATAGAGAAACTGGCGCAGCTCGCTCATGGCGGAAAAGACCTCATCTGAAAAAGCCAGTTCCAGATGATCGTCCATCACGCGGCTGGAAAAGATCAAATCCCGGATCATGGTGGTGGCCCGCTGGGCGTGGGTGCCTCCCAGGGTTTTGACACAGATTTCCGGAATATCATTTTGGCGAACCACCCCGCTTCGCACGGCATCATCGAGATCATGGTTGAGATAGGCGATGATATCGGCAAACCGCACGATCCTGCCCTCAACCGTGGCGGCCATCTTACCGGGATCAGCCGGGATGATGTCGCCAAACCCCTTGGAGTGCTTGAAAATCCCGTCTCTGACCTCCCGGGTGAGGTTCAGCCCCCGGCCGTTTCGCTCCAGCACGTCCACCACCCGCAGGCTCTGCTCGCTGTGGTTGAAATCCGTACTGAAAATCTCCTTCAACGCGGTTTCCCCGGAGTGTCCAAAAGGGGTGTGGCCCAGATCATGGCCCAGGGCCACGGCTTCTGCCAGGTCCTCGTTTAAGCGCATGGCCCGGCAGATGGTGCGGGCCACCTCTGCCACCTCAAGGGTATGGGTGAGCCGGGTGCGGTAGTGATCGCCCAGGGGGGACAAAAACACCTGTGTCTTGTGCTTCAGGCGCCTGAATGCATTGCAGAACACAATCCGGTCCCGGTCCTGCTGGAACACGGTTCTCACCGGACACGCCGGCTCGGGCTCCCTGCGCCCGGCAGATGCGGAAGCCTTGACCCCGTAGGGCGAGATAAAGGCGTCCTCCCGCTTTTCAAAATCTTCACGTATGGTCATATTGCCCGGGTCCCAAAGCATCACAAGCGCACCCTGTAGACAACCAATGTTTTATGGTTTTTTGATTCAAAAACAAAAATAGCCATGATTTATCGCACATTCAAAGCCATTTGTAAAGCGTCAATAAAGAAACCGGCCCCGCTTCACTGGAACAGATTGCGGTTGGGGACACTGCCCCGGGCGGCATCAGATGTGAAAAAAGCGTCGATTTCCCTGCGGGCCGCATCCATATCTTCGGCCCGGCGCACCTTTGAAGAAAACTGATGGCCGTAGACAAAATTGGCGGCAAAATAAACGATCCATTTGCGAAAGCGCCGCATGGCATTGACCGGCTCATAATAATGCGCCAGCAGATCCAGCATCCGGTGGGCGCATTCGGGATAAGTCTCTTCGTCAGGCACAAAATCCCCGGTCCATTGCGCAAAAATCCAGGGCCGGGCCAGGGCCATGCGGCCCAGCGCCACCCCGTGGCAGCCGGTTTTGTCAAGCATGGCCCGGCAATCTTTTTCCGAAAACACCTCTCCGTTGCCAAATACCGGGATGTCCACAGCCTCTTTGACCGCCCGGATATAATCCCATTTCGGCGGTCTGGCGCGCAGATCCGGGGCCACCCGGGGATGAAAGGTCAGCGCATCTGCGCCTGCCTCGGCCAGACGACGGGCCATGTTCACGGCAAGCTCCGGATCATCCTGCCAGCCCGTACGGAATTTTACCATAACCGGGATATCGACCGCCCCGCGCAGAGCAGCCACAATATCAGCGGCCCTGTCCGGCTGCCGCAGCAGGGCCGCCCCCGCGCCCTGCTTACAAATGGCGGCCACGCAGCAGCCCATGTTGACATCCACCCCGAAAAACCCCTCGGATTCGATCCGCCGGGCCGCCCGGGCCATTGTATCCGGGTCTGACCCGAAAATCTGGCAGACCAGGGTTGGCAGTTCGGATGCCCGCCACTGAAATACGGGCGATACCCTGGGATTTTCCTGGGGAAGTGCTTTTGCGCTGCACATCTCGGTAAACATGAGTCCGTATCCCCCGTACCCGGCAACCAGGTGCCGGAAGGCCACGTGGGTCAGGCCGGCCATGGGCGCCATCAGCAGGCGCGAGTCCACTAGCCGGCCGCCGATATGGATGGATCGGTTCAGATCTGCTGTCAGTTGTGTCATTGATTTCCTGTTTTCAAGATTGACGGCTTCGTAAAAGTCCAATATCTGCGTTACGCGCGATCCCTCAGAATTTCACGTACGCTGGGTACGCTGCATTCTTCGGAATCGCGCAAGCCTTGATCTTGAACTTTTTACAAAGCCGTCAGAGCGTGACTTTTTACGAGTGCATCATGATTAGTCCCGGTTTTTTGAAGCAGTATACCACGACCGAGCTGAAAACATAAGGGGACAATAAATGATAGGGTCGCGGGATGGAAAGGAGATATAAGGATGCCCGGAGCCAAACCGGCTGGTTTAGCCCCGGGCAGTGATTGCAACCGGCCTACCAGCACCGGCCTCCCCTGTGGTAACCCCGTCCGCCGTAACCGCGGGTTCCAACAGGTGCATTAATGCCGCGGTCCCGGGCCTTTGCCCGGATCTGCTCCCGGATGCTGTTCATTTCCTGCTGCAGCCGCGCGGCCTGCTTCGGGTCCGGATTGCTATGGGCCATCAGCGCATGATACTCGCCGCGCTTGCCTGCCAGTTCATGGCGAAGATCCGCGGTTTCATCAAGAAAAGCCTGATGCTGCGGCCCGAAGTTTTGGCTGTTATAACAGGGGCCTGCATTTGCCCCGGGTCCGTAGCCCTGATTGTAGCCGCCACGCGCGCCGCCCCAGGGCCCGGCAAATGCCACGCCTGCAATCAGACCGACCACTGCCAGCACTGTGAGTATGGTAGCTGTCTTTTTCATCATTGTATCTTCCTCCTTTGGGTTGTTGGGTTTTACAGTTTTTTCACAAATGATCTGTTTGACAACATAGTAGCAACAGGTGTGCCAGTCTTTTAATAAACACAAAACCATTTGTTTTTTTTGTAAAAACAAAAACAGACGATTCAAAAAAACATATTGCCATGGATTTTTTACAAATTTTTGTATATATTTTATACAAACCTGTAAAAAATATACTCACCAGGGGGCAAACAGGCTTCTTGCAAAGATTTAACTAACCGGTATTTTAAAATATTTTTGCATTCGCCGCACAGGGCATTAAATTTGCTTTCATAAAATATGACCAACAAAAAGCACATAGGCCTCTACTCTTCCCCCTGGATGATTATCAGTGCGGCAGCCATCCTTCTGGTCATCGTAGTGTCTCTGGCCGTGAGCAACCACAACCGCGAAAAACAGTACATGTCCCAGATTCTTCTGGAAAAAGGCGCTGCGCTGATCAAATCCTTTGAAGCCGGCACCAGAACCGGCATGCGGGCCATGGGCTGGAATGAAAACCAGGTTCAGTACCTGCTCCGGGAAATAGCTGCCCAGGCTGATGTCCTCTACATTGCGATTACCGATACCACCGGCCGGATCCTTGCCCACAGTGATCCCGAACAGATCAATACCCGGTTTTTCAGCAAAACCGGCGATCAGGAGGCCCCGGACCCGGGAGAATCGGCCAAATGGCGGCTGACTGAAACACAAAACGGATTGCCGGCATTTGAGGTTTACGACTTTTTCAACCCTCTTTCCGGCCGACATGCAAACCGCCGGCACATGGGACACATGCGCCAGTTCGCACCCCGGTCCGGCAGGACTGAACAGGGCCGGTCCTGGCGCATCCCTGACAATTCTGAAGAAAACAAACAGATCATATTTATCGGATTTGACCGCACCCCGTTTATCAACGCCCGGCAGCAGGACATAAAAATCACCGCCATTATTTCCTCAGTACTTTTCATCCTGGGTTTTACAGGCATGGCCATCATGCTCATTGCGCGAAATTACAGGGCCACCCGACAGCGGCTCCAGGATACCAGCGCCATGGCCGATCAGGTGGTGGCCAGCCTTCCGGTGGGGCTGATGGTAACCGACGCCCAGGGCGTCATTGTTTTGCACAACCCCGCAGCCGAATCCATCACCGGCCTGGATGCCAGATCCGTGCGCGGACAAGCTGCAGCCGAGGTTCTTCCGGACAACCTGGCCCAACTGATCTGCCGGCAGCAAGCAGATGCCCAAATTATTGAGCATGAACTTGAATGTGTGTTTTTGCCGGGGCAAAAACGGATTCCCCTGAGTGTGAGCTCTACGGGCATCATCAACGAAGACGGCGCCTTTATCGGCAGCATGGTGATTTTGCGGGATCTCACCGAAATCAAGGATCTGCAGCAGACCATCCAACGCAAGGAAAAGCTGGCCGCAGTCGGCGAGCTGGCCGCGGGCATCGCCCATGAAATCAGAAATCCCCTGAGTTCGGTCAAAGGCATGGCCACTTATTTCAAAGCCAGGTACGCACAGGACACGGAAGCACGGGATGCCGCAGCCGTCATGATCCAGGAAACCGACAGGTTAAACCGGGTGATTTCCGAGCTGCTCGAATTTGCCCGCCCCTCGGAAATCAACGCCCGGCCCGCGGACATCAACCCGGTCCTGGACCACTCCCTGCGCCTGGTGCGCCAGGACGCAGCAGAGAAAAACATTGATATCCAGCTTGTCAAAGGCCGGGACCTGCCGGCTGCAGACATTGATTCAGACCGGTTTATCCAGTGTCTTCTCAACCTGTACTTAAACGCCATTCAATCCATGGAAAGCGGCGGCATCCTTAAGGTGACAAGCAGCCACGGCGCAGAGAAAAACATCATCATCCAGGTTCACGACAACGGCCCGGGCATTGCCCGGGCGGATCTGGCAAAAATATTTGATCCGTATTTCACCACCAAGGCTTCAGGTACCGGACTCGGGCTGGCCATTGTTCATAAAATAGTGGAAAGTCACAACGGGCGCATCACTGTTAAAAGCTCCCCTGAGGAAGGCACGGTTTTTACCATCACCCTGCCGGCTTCGGCCAATGCGGAAACAAAAGAGGCATGACAAATGGAAGACAAAAACCCTGGCGAAATTCTGGTGGTAGATGATGATCCGGGCCATCGCACCACCTTAAAGACCATATTGAAAACCTGGGGCTACCGCGTGAGCGAGGCAGACAACGGCCGGGCCGCGGTGGACCACGTCAGACAAAGCCCGTTTGAGCTGATCCTGATGGATGTCCGCATGGCGGTGATGAGCGGCATTGACGCCCTAAAGGAGATCAAGGCCTACAATCCCGCCATCCCCATTGTCATCATGACGGCCTATTCATCGGTTCAGTCCGCAGTGGAGGCCATGAAGGCCGGGGCCTATGACTATCTGACAAAGCCTTTGGACTTTGACGAACTGAAGCTAACCATTGAACGGGCCCTTGAACACACCCGGCTCAAGCACGAAAACCAGAACCTGAAAGCCCGGCTGAAAAACCTTGCAGACAGCCGCCAGATTGTTTCTGCGAGCACGCAGATGAAGTCCCTGCTCGACATGGTGGCCACCATCGCGCCTTCCGAGGCCACGGTTTTGATCACCGGGGCAAGCGGCACCGGCAAGGAACTCATCGCCCGGGCGGTTCACGCCAACAGCAGCCGCAGCAGCGGCCCCATGGTTTCGGTCAATTGCGCGGCCCTGACAGAGTCGCTTCTGGAATCCGAGCTTTTTGGTCACGAAAAAGGCGCATTCACCGGAGCCGACAAGCGCAGGGAGGGACGGTTTGTCCGGGCGCACCAGGGCAGCCTGTTTTTAGATGAGGTCGGGGAAATGTCAATGGCCATGCAGGCCAAGCTGCTGCGGGTGCTCCAGGAGGGCGAAATCCAGCGTGTGGGCGGAGAAAACCCGGTTGCCGTGGATGTCCGGATTCTTGCGGCCACAAACAAGGACCTGGGGCAGATGGTGGCAGACGGCCAATTCCGGGAAGATCTGTTTTACCGGTTAAACGTGGTCAATCTCCACATTCCGCCCCTGGCCGAACGCACTGACGACATCGCCGCACTGGCCCAGCACTTCATCAACCAGTATGCCGGGCGGAACCGCAAGGCCATCAAGGGCTTTACCCCCAGAGCCATGGATGATCTGCTCAAATACCCGTGGCCCGGAAACGTCCGGGAACTGGAAAACGCGGTGGAACGCGCGGTGATCCTGTCGCCGGGCGAATACATCACGGAAAAGGACCTGCCCTTAAACATTTCGCAAAACAGCAGCCGGCCGCACCCGCAGACGTCCGCCGAAGCCGGCGCTGATCAAGGCGGCTCCCTTGACGAAATGGAACAATCCGCCATTGTCAACGCCCTGGAGCGCGCCGGGGGCAACAAGAGCGAGGCGGCCCGGCTGCTGGGCATCACCCGGAGAACCCTTTACAACAAGCTGGAAAAATACGGCCTCGGGTAAAGCAGGCAGCCGGGTCCTTTGCTCTGCGCCGACGGGCCGGGCCTGTTATGCGCCGCCGCCCTGTGCGGCCGCACTGCGTCCCGGCGCCTGCTTGTCTCCGCCAATGTCTTGTGCAAACAAGGCCATGCCCTTTTTCATGGCGCAGAAATCACCGCACATGGTACAGGTCTCGGCCTTTTCCGGGGCCCGGGAGTCCCTGATCCGCCTTGCCTCTTCAGGAAACATCAAGAGGCTTTCCAGGTCCTGCCACTGCATGTCCCGCCTGGCCAAAGCCGCCATTTTCTCGCTTTCCCGCTGCTCCGGATATTTGGAGATATCGCCGATGCGGGCCGCCAGACGCGTGGCGCGCACCCCCTGACGGACATCTTCGGCATTGGGCAGGGCCAGGTGCTCTGCAGGGGTGATGTAACAGATCAGATCCGCCCCGTAGCGCGCAGAGCTGGCCGCACCGATTGCAGCGGTGATGTGGTCCAGGCCCGCGCCGGTATCCGCCGGAATCGGACCGAGCACGTAATAGGGGGCATTGCCTGACATCCGCTTTTCAAGCATGATATTGCCCTCGATTTCATCCATGGGCACATGGCCCGGGCCCTCCACCATCATCTGACAGCCCGCGTCCCGGCCGATTTCGGCAAGCTCGCAGTTGATCACCATCTCTGCCACCTGGGCACGGTCGTGGCTGTCATGGATGGCCCCGGCCCGGATGCCGTTTCCAAGGGAGAGCACGGCGTCATATTTTTTCATGATCCCGCATACCCGGTCAAATTGCTCGTATAAAGGATTTTCCCGGCCGGTTTTCTCCATCCAGGCCACCATGAACGTGCCCCCCTTTGAGGCCAGGCCGCCGTAGCGGAATTTCTGCCTGCGCAGCCGCTCGATGGTGTAGCGGTTGACCCCGCAGTGGATGGCCATGAAACTCAGGCCGTCTGCAAGCTGTTTTTCAATGAGGTCAAACAGGTACTCGGGATCCATCCGCGTGGGATCACCGGTTTTGCGGATAGTGTCGTGAAATGCCTGATACAGGGGCACGTTTCCCACCGGCAGGCGCGTGCTCTCGATTACTGCCCGGCGGACAGCATCCAGATCGCCTGCGGCAGACAGCTCCATGAGGGTGTCTGCGCCTTCTGCTTCGGCCACCCGGGCTTTTTCCACCTCCAGGGCGATATCACAGATATCCGAGGATGTGCCGATGGAAGCATTGACCTTGGTGCGCAGACCGGTGCCGATGCCCACCACCTTCTGGCCGGGCCGGGCGGGATTGTTGGGAATCACGATCCGGCCGGCTGCCACCTGACTGACAATCTGGTCCACGGGCAGGTTTTCGTCTTCGGCCACCTGCTGCATCAGGGGAGTGGCCCGGTTTTGCCGGGCCAGTTCAAGCTGGGTTTCCATGTTTTTCTCCTTTTTAATCAATTTTGATGAGTTCGGAAAAAGTCGGCCCCGCCGATTTTCCGGTTCAAACAAAAACCCCGGCCAAATAAAAAAAGGGCTCCGACCGGAGGTTTTCCTCCCGTCGGAACCCTTTGCCATCGGATTCCGATATCGCCTGTTGCAGGCACGTCTTCTGGCTTGCCGGATATCACCCGTCTTCCGGCCTTCCCGCAGGGAATTTAAGCCTGCAGTGGCCGCATCATTGATGCTCAAAGACGGTATTTCCGGTTACAGCGCCGGGTGCGCCGCGGATTTGCACCGCGTTCCGTTTGCCTGAACCGCAACATTTGCTGCTTCTGATTTTCGAAACACTTTTACCCCTTTTTGCCGCCGGTGTCAAGCCCGGGCAAAAAGAGACAGAAAAAGATGTATAAACAACCGCCCCGGCTCTCAAAGGCCGGGGATGTTTTGTTTCATGCTATTCCCGCGCCTCGATTTCCTCCCAGATCTTTTTCATGGTGTGTTGGACTATGCGTTTCCGGTCGCGGTAACTGGTGTGAAGCAGGTCATGTGACTTGTGGGAACACGGTTTGCCCAAAAAGTCGTCATATAGTTTAATGATAAGCGGGTTGTTGTGGGACTGACGTACGGGCGCTTCGCGATCTATATTATAGAGCGCTGCCTGGCGCGCCTGCCAGGAACTCTGGTATGCGTGTTTGCTCCGGGGTTGTCCCCCGCCGCCCATACAACCGCCCGGACAGGCCATGACTTCCACGAAATGGTAGTCTGCCTCTTTGTTTTGAACAGCCTCCACCACCTGCCTGGCCCCCTGGAGGCTGTGGGCCACGGCAACCCGCACCGTGGGATTGCCTTCGCCCATATCAATGGTGGCCTCGCGGACGTGTTCAAGTCCCCGGACCGCCTCCATCTCGATGGATTCCAGCTCAAGGCCGGTTATCTTCTTGTGGACCGTTCGCAGGGCAGCCTCCATAACACCGCCGGTTGTGCCGAAAATGGCCGCGGCCCCGGTGTATTCACCCATGTAGATGTTGTCAAAGGCCGAGGGTTCAAGCTCCGAAAGCTTTGTCCCTTCCCTTTTCAGCAGCCGGGCGAACTCCCGGGTGGTGAGCACCACGTCCACATCGGGAATGCCGTCCTGTATGAACTCCGGCCGTTGTGCCTCTTCCTTTTTTGCCGTACAGGGCATTATGGAGATCACCCGCATCCGCTTTTTGTCCACGTTCATTTTTTCCGCCAGATAGGTCTTGGCAATGACCCCGAAACACTGCTGGGGCGATCGGGTGGTGGAGATGTGCGGGCGCAGCTCCGGGTAATTTTTCTCGGCGTAGTTGACCCACCCCGGACAGCAGGAGGTGAACATGGGCAGACAGCCGTTTTCCCCGAGCCTGTTGAGAAGTTCGGTTCCTTCCTCCATAATCACCAGATCGGCCGTGAAATTGGTGTCTAACACCACGTCCGCCCCAAGGTTTTTCAGGCCCGTGATGACCTGCCCCTCCACGTTGGCTCCCGGGGCCATGTGGAACTCCTCGCCCAGGGCCACCCTGAGGGCCGGGGCGAACTGGAATACCGTCACCACCTCGGGGTCGTAGAGGTAATCGATGACTTTTTCGGTGTCATCTTTTTCCGCAAGGGCCCCTACCGGACAGACCAGGATGCATTGTCCGCAACTGACGCAATCCGAGTCGCCCAGGGGCAGCTGATCTCTGACACTTATCTCCGTGGCCAGTCCCTTTTCCTTGATAACAAGCACGTCCGCCCCCTGGATTTCCCTGCAGACAGTGACACACCGGAAGCAGCGGATGCATTTGGACATGTCCCGTTCTATGGCGGCAGAGGAGCTGTCCTGTGTTCGCTCAAGGTAGAAGTGCGGGTAGTGGTACCGGGTCTTCTGAAGCCCCACGAACTGTGCCACGTCCTGGAGTTCGCAGTTCCCGTGGCGGATGCAGGTGGCGCAGTCCTGGTTATGGTCGGCCAAAAGCATTTCCACCTGAAGCCGCTGTTTGGCCCTGACCGCCGAAGTCCGGGTGAGCACCGACATTCCTTCTTCCATGGGTGTGGTGCAGGATGTAACAATCTGGTGGTGAGAATCGTTTTTCCTCTGGATGTCGACCAGGCAGACCCGGCAGGTGCCCGGAACGTGCCGAATGTCGGCCATCTCGCAGAGGGTGGGGATAAAGTGGCCGGTCTTTTTGGCCACATTCAGCACGGTATCGTCGGCATTGAATTCCACCTCTTTGCCGTTTATATATCCAATCATGAAAAGCTCCTTATTGTTCGGTAATGACGGAATAAACCCGGTAGCAGCGCATGCACCGGCTTGCCTCGTGATAGGCCTCGTCAACAGAGATGGGCTCTTCCACCTCCTCGAAGATCCTTTTGCGGATTTCAGGGTCCAGTTCCCTGACCTTGACCCGGTACTCGTGCTTGATGGGAATGGAGACGCCTTTTTTGATCATGGGCTGTATGGCATGCACCAGCCGGGACATCCGCAGATCCGGGTTGAAACGGATCCGGCCGTGGGTAAGATAATTGTCGATACCTTCGGCACCCCGTTCGCCCTGGGCCATGGCCTGGATAAGGGTGGCTGGTCCGGTGACGCAGTCGCCGCCGGCAAAGACCCCCTTGCGGGTGGTCATGAGGGCATCTTCTTTCACATCGATCATGCCCCATTTGTTGAAATCAACATCATCTTCAGGCAAAAGGAACCCATGCTCGACCTGCTGGCCGATGGCCGGCACAACTGCATCGGTTTCAAGGGTGAATTCCGATCCCTGCATCGCGGTCACTGATCGCCGTCCGCTCTTGTCGGGTTCTCCCAGTTCCATTTTGATCAGTTCCAGGCCCTTTATCCGGCCGTTTTCCGAGATGATTCTGGTGGGATGGGTAAGAAAATGAAAAATAACACCTTCTTTTTCCGCGCCCTCCACTTCCTCCTGGTCTGCGGGCATTTCATTGCGGCTCCGGCGATACACCAGGTGAACTTCCCTGACCCCCATTCGCAGGGCCGACCGGACACAGTCCATGGCCACGTTGCCGCCGCCCACAACCACCATTTTCTCCCCGAGTTCCATGGGGATGCCCCTGTCAATGTAGTCATGGTTGATTTTAAGGAGCAGGTCGACGCCAAAGGCGTATCCTTTCAGCTTGGGATCTTCTCCGATGGCTCCCATGGCCTTGCCCTTGTGAGTGCCCACCCCCAAAAAAACCGCCTGGTAGCCGTCTGCGTAAAGGCTTTTCAGCGTAAAATCCCGGCCCATTTTCCGGCCGTAGAAAATCTTTCCGCCAAGGGTCTCGATGATACCGGTTTCCTTGCGCAGAACTTCCTTGGGCAATCGGTATTCGGGAATTCCCGTGGCCGCCATCCCTCCCGGCACGGCCCTGGCCTCGAAGACGTCCACCGGATATCCCTTGAGCAAGAGGTGATATGCCGCTGAAATGCCTGCAGGTCCGGCGCCGATGACCGCCACTTTCAGATCGTCGGGTTTCTTTTCAGGGACCGAGTAGGCGGAGAACCAGTCGTTGGTGGTGTATTTTTCATGATCAGCAACAAAACGCTTAAGTACCTTGATGCCAACGGCCTCGTCCACCTGGGTCCGGCGGCAGGCCATTTCACAGAAGCGGACGCAGACCCTGCCGCAGGTGGCCGCCATGGGGTATTTCTGGAGAATGACGCCCAGGGAGTGGGTGAACTTTCCGTCCTTGATATAGTCTATGTAGCGCGGAACATCCACCCGGGAAGGGCATGCCTCAATGCAGGGGGCCGAAAGATAAGTGGCCCCCGGCTGCCTGACGGCGCCGTTGCGGTTCTCCAGCTGGTAAAGGAGTTCCTCCCTGAAATATCGCATCATTTCCAGGAGGGCTACAGTGGCTGTCTGGCCCAGACCGCACATGGAAGTCGATTGGATGTGCTCGGCTATTGTCTCGATCTCATCGAGTGCCGGTGCAGCGGCCTGGCCTGCGGCCATGGCCTCTAGTTTCGATTTAATGATCTGGGTGCCCACCCGGCAGGGTGTGCACTTGCCGCAGGATTCCCTGGCCACCCGTTCCATGTGCTGGAGCGCTGCATCCAGCAGGTCCACATCCTTTTCAAAGATGAAAAACCCGTGGCCGCCGAAAAACGCTTTGATTGGATTGCCCGGATTGAACTCGTCAAAATCCCGGAAAGCAGGATCTTCTTCGATTTCGTATATCTTCCGGTTTCGGTTGTCTATGACGTTGCCGTCCCAGGCCCCGAAAATGACCTTTGCCATGTGTGCCTCCGTGTTGATTTGTTTAAAGAATGATGGCACCGTAAAAGTCCAATATCTGCGTTACGCGCGATTCCTCATAATTTCACGTACGGATTAGTACGCTGCATTCTTCGGCAATCGCGCAAGCCTTGATCCTGAACTTTTACGGCGCCATCTAAAAACTTAATTTTTACGAAACCATCAAAAAATAAATTTCATACAGTATTTTAAAAAATACCTGGATTCATTTAATTGCTGCTTTTCTAATTCGCCCGGTCGAGATAGATCTGGCGGGCCGCCGGAAACGGGCTGAGCGCGCGGTCAAAAATCCCGAGCGTATAGGCGATGGTCAGGCCGTAATTGGCCATGGGAACGCCGGATTTCCGTGCAAAAAGCTGCCTGGAAAGCATCTCCCGGCGGTTCCACATGCAGGCCCCGCAGTGAATGACAAGCTGATACGGCCTGAGATCACCGGGAAAATCGTGGCCCCGGACAAAGGAAAATTCCAGTTTCCCGCCGACATATTGAGTCAGCCAGTTCGGAATCTTTACCCGTCCGATGTCTTCGTCAACCGGGTGGTGTGTGCATGCCTCGGCAATAAGAACATGATCGCCGGACCTGAGGGTTTCGATTGCCATTGCCCCTTCCACAAAAGCCTCAAGATCTCCCTTGGCGCGGGCAAAGAGGATGGAAAAACTGGTCATGGCAATAAAATCCGGCGTGTCTGCCGCGACTTTGAGAAATGCCTGGGAATCGGTCACCACCAGAACTGGTGGAATTCTCAGGTGATCCAGAGCGGATGGCAGTTCGCTCTCTTTAACAACCATGGAAAGCGCATTTCCGTCAAGAAGATCCCTGATCGACTGGACCTGGGGAAGGATCAGTCGTCCCTTTGGCGCTTCAATGTCGATGGGAGTGACCAGGATCGCAAGATTGCCGGGCGGGACAAGATCAGCCACTATGGGCGGAGCCTGCAGAAAACTGTCAGGGACCACCCGGATCAGGGCCTGCCGGAGATCGATCATCCCTTCGCCCCGGGTCGCCACTGCATGGACCAGGGCAATCCCCTGATCGGAAAGCTGTCGGCAGCGCTGCTCGCCGGCTGATGACAGGTCGGATTTATTAAAGACCAGGATTACCGGGATCTCCCGATGCTGAAGTTCCTTCAGTATCTGATCCTCAAAGCGGGTCCATTCGCCGGCCGGTACAACGAGTATTGCCACATCCGTGCGATCCAGTATCGCCCTTGTCCGGTTGACGCGTTGCCGGCCGAGGGCTCCGGAATCATCAATGCCCGCAGTATCGATAAAAAGAACCGGACCAATGGGAAGAAATTCCATGGGTTTTTCAACCGGGTCAGTCGTTGTCCCGGCAATATCGCTCACAATGCTGACCTGCTGGCTGGTCAGGGCGTTGAGAATGGAACTTTTACCGACATTGCGCCGTCCGTAAAGGCCGATATGCAGACGAAAACCTTTGGGCGTTTTGGCCATGAAGGTCCTCCTTTTCAGTTTATTGCTATATAAGCAAAGCCCGCGTTCATGGAACAGGATGAAAGCGGGCTTGGGCATACCATGATGATCCGGGCTCAAACGGATCAGAAATAGAAATCCCGTGCATCGCTGGTTTGAATTTGTTCAATCCTTTGGATAAGTTTGCGGCGTGTTGCATTGTCATCGAGCTGTGCAATTTCGTCATCGATCAGCTTTTTGCCCACAGCATGTGTCCTTTCCGACGCGTAATCGGTCAAATACTCGCTAAGCGTGGTCAGGGCATTGGGTGTGCAGAATCGTTTTATGAAACCGGGTATGGAAAATTCCATAAAATGTTCGCCCGTCCGCCCCAGGCGATAGCACGCTGTGCAGAAACTCGGGAGGTATCCCTCCTCCAAAAGTTCGCGCATTACGATATCAAGGGGCCGGATGTCGCCGAGGGCAAACTGTTCGCGATCCATTTCCTGCACCTCGTTGGACTCGGTGTAGCCGCCGATTTCAATCCGGCTGCCGGCATCGATCTGACTAACCCCGAATCCGAGAACGGTGCGGCGGACTTCGGCACGTTCCCGGGCTGTGCAGATCAATCCCGTATAGGGAACAGCCAGGCGGAGCACGGCAACAAGATGATAAAAATCGTCATCGCTCACAAGATGGCCCTGCTGGAGATCCATGTTGCTGGCCGGCTGGAGGCGGGGAAAGCTTATGGTATGAGGGCCGACCCCGAAAGCAGCCTGGAGGTGGAGCGCATGTGCCACCAGTCCGAGCACCTCAAAGCGCCAGTCATAAAGTCCGAAGAGCGCCCCGATCCCCACATCGTCGCAGCCGGCAGCCATTGCCCGGTCCAGGCCGCCCAGGCGCCATAGATAATCGCTTTTGCGCGTCCCCCGGGGATGAACCCGCCCATAGGTATCGTGATGATAGGTTTCCTGAAAAATCTGGTAAGTCCCTATGCCGGCTTCATGTACGATCCTGTATCCTTCTTCATCGAGCGGGGCGGCATTAATGTTGACTCTCCGGATTTCATCGTGACCGCCCCGTGTTTCATAGACTGTCCGGACCGTGCGCGCGATAAAGTCGGCATCGTAGCGGGGATGTTCTCCATATACGAGGATCAGCCGCTTGTGGCCGACGGATTCCAGGGCTTTGACCTGTTTGCGGATTTCGCTGTTATCGAGGGTCCGCCGGACGGCTTCCTTGTTGCTGGATCTAAAGCCGCAGTAGGAGCAGTCGTTTATGCATTCATTGCCGATATAAAGCGGTGCGAACAAAACAATGCGTTTGCCGTAAACCCGATCTTTGAGCTCACGGGCGGTGTCATAGATCTCCTGTTTGAGATCAGGATCGCGGACAGCGAGCAGCGTGGCTGTTTCATCCAGGTCAAGCCATTGCCTGTCAAGGCTCTTGGCCAGTATTTCCCGGACCCGGGAAGGCTCTGGGGCCGGTTTTTTCAGCAAGGTTTCAAAAAGGCCTTCATCGATAAAATCAATGCCCGGCCTTGCGTTGATGTTCATAATGTTTCTCCTGTTGCCATTCTGGCATCCCGGTTGGGCGAATCGCCGCGGCCGCTGCCGACATATCGGCCGATATTTTCTATCCGGAAGCGCTGTTCCGAAGATTCCAAAAGGCATGCCTTTGCCGGATAGATCTCATAATCGGCCCGATGGACCGCCGGCGTCATGTTGGGCATAAGCACGTTCGCTCCGCGCCGAAGGCCATGTTCGCGGCCGTTTTCTGCGTTGATGGTGGCAAGGGCGGTGGTGCTGGGAATGTTGCTGCGCGGGCAGGCAAGGCGGGCAAGGGCCATCATTTTGTAGGTCATTGTCTCGTTCGCCGCCACCCGTTTATGGGCGAAGTCATCCTGCAATTCCCCTCTGCCGAGGGGGGTTGATTCATGTTTGATCCATGGACCGATGCCGATCATATCCAGATCGAGTTCAGCAAACATCAAAATATCATTTGCCAGGTCCATATGGGTTGAGCCGGGCAGTCCGACCAGGACACCGCTTCCGACTTCGTAACCGAGTTTCCGCAGCCACAGCAGTTGGCGGAAACGTTCTTCCAGGCCCGGCGCTCCGGGATGAAGCCTGGCATAAAGCCCGGCATTGCTGGTTTCAAAGCGCATCAGGTATCGGTCCGCGCCGGCATCCCGCCAGAGCGCAAAGGCATCCCGGCCGCGTTCGCCCAGGCTCAGCGTCACAGCCAGGCCGGTTTGTTCCTTGATCGTCCGCACCAGCGATGCCACCCAGTGGTCCGAATACCCCGGGTCCTCACCGCTCTGGAGAACAACCGTTCCATAGCCCAGATCTTTGGCCTGACAGGCGCAGTGAACGATCTCGTCAGGATCCATACGATATCGGCGGATTTTTTTATTGGCCGATCGAAGTCCGCAGTAAAAGCAGTTTCGTTGACAATGGTTTGAGAACTCGATCAGGCCGCGCAGATGAACAGCATCACCTACATTCTCACGTCGTACCCGATCCGCCGCATGCCAGAGCGTTTCAAGACGATCTGTATCATCTTCCTGCAACCATGCAGAAATAGTGGTTTTATCAAGTTCCATGACGATCCATGACTTTCCTGTCCATTATCCCTCGACGCATGGCCACAATGATCATCTTGGTGCGGACCTTTGCTTTTCCACCGCTTCTGATGACCCAGCAGATGGGTGCCAGCGGCGCTGAAATCCGCCTCACCCTTCCGGCAGCATATCTCCGTATTGCATAAAATTGCGGTGCATTTCAAAGCAGCGCGTGAGATCATGGGGAATGTGGCCCAACGGTGCTTCACGGATATACTGATGCAAATAGTCCCGGTACCGGGGATGAGCGCAGTTGTCAATGATGGTTTTCGCACGGCGCAATGGTCCCAGGCCTCGCAGGTCGGCAAGTCCCTGTTCGGTGACCACGATCTGTACCGAGTGCTCATTGTTGTCTATATGCGGACACATGGGCACTACGGCCGAAACCTTGCCCCCTTTGGCAGTTGAGGGCGTCATGAATATGGACAGATAACTGTTCCTGGTAAATTCCCCGCTGCCGCCGATCCCGTTGACAATATGGGTTCCGCAAATATGAGAGGAGTTGACATTTCCATAGATATCCAGTTCAAGGGCCGTATTCAGGGCAATAACCCCCAGGCGCCGGATCACGCCGGGGTGGTTTGAAATTTCCTGGGGCCGAAGCACGATCCGGGAGGCAAAAAAGTCCATGTTGTCCACAATTTCCCGGAGTTTGGCGGCAGTGACCGTCAGACTGCATGCGCTGATCCCCCGGATTTTGTTCTGGATCATAAGATCAATCATGGCATTCTGACAGACTTCGGAATACATACAGAACCCTGGAATATCCGGATTGGCGCCCAGGGCTGCCATTACACTGTTGGCCACGTTGCCCGCCCCGGCCTGCAGCGGCAGCAGGGTCGGGGGTATCCGGCCGGCACGCATTTCATTGAGCAAAAATTCAACAACGTTTTCGGCAATGCCGCGGCTGATTTCATCAGATCCGGAAAAATCCGGCACGGCGTCAGGCTCGTTGGTTTCCACAATGCCGATGACTTTTCGCGGATCCACCGTGGCATAGGGCACACCGATCCGGTTTAAGGGTTCATAGATCGGGATTGGCGTTCGGTGCGGAGGCAGCGGCATCGTATAGATGTCGGCAAACTCCCGCAGCCGCTGTGATTGGCCCTGATTGATCTCAATGACCACATGGTCGGCATGGCGCAGATAAGTCGGGGAGGCGCCTATGGAGGTGGTCAGGTAGATCCGTCCGTCTGAGGTGATTTCCGTGGCCTCAACCACAGCCATGCGGATGCCGCCGAAAAAACCTTCGGTCACCATCTGGGGGACATGGGAGAGATGATGGTCCACATACTCAACTTCCTGGCGGTTGATCTGCCGGCGCAGGGTGTCGCCGGACTGATAGGGCGCCCGCCATGAAACGGCCTCTGCCCGGGCCAAATCTTCATCAATGCAGCGCCCGCTCGAAGCCCCGGTCAAAACCCGGACCTTGAAGGGTTTTTCCTGCTCATGCTTCTTTCGGGCGCGGGCGGCCAGCGCCAGAGGCACCGCCTTTGCCCCGCCGGCCGGGGAAAAACCGCTGAATGAAATTGTATCTCCATGGCAAATGTCCGCAACAGCTTCTTCAGGTGAAAGCTTTGGAAAACTCATGAACCATATCCTCCTTTCTTCAGTGAATAGGAATGTAAAAAAATTCATAATGCAAAAAATGGGCCATAGGAAAGCCGCGAGACAAGGACAGCCAGGACCCACGGAAAAAGGAAACAAACAGATTCAACCACCCTGTTGGGCTCCAGGGTTAAACAGTTTTTTTTACACCCTGTAAACAGATGTGCCGTTACACAGAAGCGCCCGAGCCGGCAACGCCAACTTTTTTGATTATACGATTCGCCCCTTTTGACACCTGTGTCACGGCCCTGGTGAAAAGAGACAGAAAAACTGTTTTCAACCGCTTTTAATTCCTGCTAAAAGAAGGATCGTATGCTCCATGAAATTATAAAAAAACGTGAAAACAACAGATTATCCAAATGACACCTGAAAATCTGCAACAATTCATCCGGGTTTTGGATGACGAAAAACAGCTTCACAGGGTCAGTGCCGAGGTTGATCCCCGCCTGGAGATCACTGAAATCGTGGACCGGGTGAGCAAGGCCGGCGGCCCTGCCCTGTTGTTTGAAAACGTGCGCGGCTCGGACTATCCTGTGCTGATCAACGCCTTTGGCAGCTACCGGCGCATGGAACTCGCCCTTGGGGATCAAAGCCCGGCACAGATCGCCGCGCGGGTTGAAAAAAAGCTCCATCTCCGGCAGCCGGGCGATTTTAAGGAAAAAATCCGGATGCTCTTTTCCTTAAAGGAAATGGCCGACATTCTGCCAAAAAAAACAAAGCGTGCCCCCTGCCAGCAAAACATGGCCACCTCGGGCCCCCTTCTCGACAGCCTGCCGGTGCTCACCTGCTGGCCGGAAGACGGCGGTCCGTTTATCACCCTGCCACTGGTGGCAACAAAGGATCCGGAAACCGGGATCCAGAACCTGGGCATGTACCGGATGCACAAATACGGCAACACCTCCACCGGCATGCACTGGCAGTACAACAAGGACGGGGCCCGGCATTTCAGAAAATACAGGGAGCGCAAGGAAAAAATGCCCGTGGCAGTGGCCCTGGGCGGATCACCGGCGGTGACCTATGCCGCCACCGCCCCCCTGCCCCCGGAGATCGACGAGCTGATGTTTGCCGGGTTTGCCACCTCCCGGCCGGTTTCAGTGGTAAAGGCCAAAACCGTTGATCTTTTGGTTCCCGCGGAATCGGACTTTGTCCTGGAAGGATACGTGGATCCCGGGGAAAGCCGCATCGAGGGACCTTTCGGCGATCACACGGGCTTTTATTCCCCGGCTGATGTCTATCCGGTATTCCATGTCACCTGCATCACATGGCGGGACAACCCGGTATACCCGGCCACGGTGGTGGGAAAACCGCCCATGGAGGACTGCTACATGGCCAAGGCCACGGAGCGGATCTTTCTGCCGATGCTGCAAATGCTGGTGCCTGAAATTGTGGACATGGAACTGCCCATGGAGGGGGTCTTTCACAACTGCGCCCTG
>JAIPES010000123.1 GCA_021737045.1 Desulfobacteraceae bacterium
TTCGGGACTGAATACGGACAGTCCGGCTGCCGGGTCTCTGGTAACATAAGGCGCCTCCTTTCTGCTTTTTGTCGCGCAGTATAGCAGAAAGGATTGGCTTCGACAAACATAAATTATTTAAGTTGCGTTGTAGGGTTATTTCATTAAAAGATTGCGGGGACATTGATTTAAGTCAACAAAAAAGCGTATAATATAAACAGCCCGGACAAATCGGCCTTGATTTGAATACAACCATTGATCAGCCTGTAAAAAGTCTTTTTTACAGGCAGTGTTAAGTTTTAAGTGATTAAGTGGTTAAGTAAAATCAAAAACTTATCATTTTATTGGCTGGCGATTATAATAGTTTCAGGACTTCCAAGGAAACACTTTTTTTCGCTCTTGTGAAATTGCACTTCGTTGCCCTGACGGCGGTGCGGAAAAGCGGGTTTCCGAGCGGAAATTGAGGCTCGCAGAGGCTCCTGGAGCGAGGAAACTCCTTTTTCGCACCGCCGATCAGCCAAGGCGCTTACGGATATCCTTTGTTGCAAAAATACCGCCTTGGCGGAATAAGCAGCTTTTTACGAATTCATCAACCATTGGATGGAAGAAATCGTCTTTTTACGGTGAAACCATTAGGTGCGGAGGTTTAAAAATCACACCCATGAAGATGCTCGACAATCTGCAGCCGCAGATCAACACCCCGGAAATCCGCAAACGCCTGCACCTGGACACAGAAAGTGCGGAATGGCAAAGTGTGGAAAAAATGATAGAACAGGCCGCCGGGTTCCTCCGGCCCCGGGCGGTCTATAAACGCTGCTATATCGACGACAGAGAAGATGATGCCGTAATGATCGAAAATGTGCGGTTTCAAAGCCGGGTGCTTCGAAAAAACCTGGAATCCGTACACCGAATTTTCCCTTTTGTTGTTACCATCGGGCCGGAGCTGGAGGAAATGGCCCGCAGTCGGGAAGATTACCTTGAACAATACTACTTTGATACCATTGCCAACGTGGCGCTGCAGGATACGATTCAGTGCTTGCGCACTGTTTTGCAGGACCGGTACAAGCTGGAAAAGCTCTCCTACATGAGTGTGGGTTCTTTGGCGGACTGGCCCCTTTCCCAACAGCGGCCGCTGTTCTCACTGCTCGGCGATGTGGAGGCCGCCATCGGCGTGCGGCTGGCGCCCGACATGCTCATGCATCCGGCAAAGACCGAGTCCGGCGTCTTTTTCCCCGCGGAAGTGACCTTTTTCAACTGCCAGCTGTGCCCCCGCGAAAATTGCGAATCCAGAAAAGCCGCGTTTGACAGGGCCATGGCCCGTGACTACGGATTGGCAGACGAATAGCGGTTTTCATTGTGAAAAATCTGAAGAAAGGAATCAAATTTATGGAATCATCAAAAAAAACCCTGATCAACCCGCCCGGAACCGAAAAAATATACCAGCGCATGCAGTTTTCCCAGGCGGTCTGCGCCGGCAGCATGGTCTGGGTCTCCGGCCAGGTCGGCATTGACGAAAGCGGAAATGTCGCCGAAGGCATCGAGGCCCAGGCGCAGGCCGCTTTTGCCAACCTCCAGCATGTTCTGGCAGAAGCCGGCGCCGGCCTGGATGACATCGTGGAACTGGTGACGTATCACACCTCCATGAAGGAAATCGGCAAGTTTTTAAAGGTCAAGGCCGGATTCATTCCTGAAAATTTTCCGGCCTGGACCGCGGTGGGCGTAACCGAACTGGTGATGCCCGAGCTTTTGTGCGAAATCCGGGCCACGGCGGTTCTCAAAAGCGGCACCGGCGCCTGAGCCGTTTGCCGGTCCGGGGCTTTTGCCCGGTCTTTGATCTGTTACGGCTTGTCCCGGGAGCACCGGCGCTGTTTGCCCGTGGAAATACGGCAGTCAATGCCGGCGGATTCCGCCTTGCTGCGGAATTCATCGAGCAGCCGGTTTAATTCTTCCGTTTGATTTTCATCGCAGAACAACTGCACCACTGCCGTTTCCGTGCCGAACGCTCCGGGCTGCAGGGAAAGATCGTTTCCGGGCTGACCGGCCAGCGGCAGAAGTTCGGCCATGGCTTCGTCCGCGTTCGGATACCTTTTCTCCGGGTCGCGCCGGCCGGCCTTGAGAATAAAGCGATGCAGCGGCGCCGGGATACCGGGACTGAACGCTGCCGGATCAGGAATATCATGACGCAGGTGCATCCGCATAACCTGTGTGGGAGAGGCCTCGGGATAAGGTTTTGTGCCGGTTAACATCTCATATGCCAGCACGGCCAGGGAATAGATATCCGTGCGGGCATCCACCGGGTCCCCGGAGATCTGTTCGGGCGCGTTATAGCTCATCATCCCGAAAAACTCGTAGGTCTCTGTGCCCACCGGGCAGGCCAGGCCGAAGTCGAGAATCTTGATCCTGCCGCCGGACTGGACGAAGATATTCAGGGGATTAATATCCCGATGGATGATGTTTTGCGCGTGGGCATACCGCAGGCCGGCACAGATCTGAACCAGGTAATTTGCCGCGGTTTCCGGCAAGACGGTCCCGACACGGGCGAGCATATCCTGGAGGGACTCGCCCGCTACATATTCCATAATGATAAAAAGCGTCCTGAACTTTTCCTCGAAATCATATACCCGCAGGATGTTGTCGTGCTTGAGCGCGGCGATGGATGCGGCCTCGTTCCGGAAATTTTCGTAGAATTCAGGCTCCAGGGCCAGGTCGTGGCGCATCATCTTCACGGCCACCGGCATATCCAGGTCCCGGTGTTTGCCCCTGTAGACAATGGAAAAGGAGCCGCGCCCGATCACATCCGTGATCACGTATTTGCCGATGGACCGGTCGGCAATGGGGCGGTTGGTGTCAAAACTGTTTGCCACCAGCTCGCTGAAAAAGCGGAGCAATTCCGGATTCTGCCGGGACAGATGATCGAACTGGGATTTTTTGATCTCCCAGAGCTCCATGTCGGTTTCAGCCTCGATATGCGCCATTCGCGGCTCCCCGGTCAAAATCGCCGGAAGCCCGACAATATCGCCGGCCGTGCGATGCCGCAGCGGGTGAAGTTCGCCGTTTCTTTCCACGATCGCCAGGCATGAGCCTTTATCGATGATATATGCGGCATCCCCCTGTTCCCCCTGGCGGATGAAGCGCTCCCCTGCCCTGACCCGCCGCAGGGCCAGGTTGTTTAAAAACCGGTCGTCCGCCCCCTCGGACATGAATCGCAGCAGCTCGGTTTTCAGGTCCAGTGCGCCCTGCTCGTTTTGCACTTTCTGGAAAAAATCGCACCTGACGCAGGATTTGCGCTTTTCCGCAAACGTTCCCTGGATGCCTCCGCCGCAGAATGTGCCCGCGACTGCCCAGCAGATCCGGCCGCCGTTTTCGCCGCTGTTGATGCCGTCAAAGCTTTCATCCACGGCTGCCGGACACGCCCCGAGCTCATCTTCACAGACGCCTCCGGGCTCCCGGCCGCACGCCATAAATTCCCAGCAGTTTAGAACGGTTTTCGCCATTTGCCCGCTCCTTTGTCAGGCCGCCCGCAACCGGCCAACAGACCTTTCCGGGTTTATACCCGTGTCACATGAAATCATGCCGCCTGCATTGATTTAAGTCAAGAAAGCGGATTTTGGGGGAATTTCTGTAAAAATCCCAGAGCGGATGCTTGCTTTGGCCTATGCAAGGTATTGGTGCAGCAGCCTTGCGCACATGGCAAAAAGCACCAGGCTGAACAGAACGCGTATGGTTCTGCCCTTTATCCGGGTGCTCATCAGCCTTGCGCCCGCCTGCCCCCCGGCAAACGAGGCTGCGGCCGCAGGCAGGATAAACCACCAGTTGACGGCTTCCATGGAGGCATAGCCCAGAAAACCCGTCAGCGAGGAAAAGCACACGATAAACGTGGAGGATGCGGCGGCAATTTTGGTGGGGGTTTTGAGCACGTAAATTAAAAGCGGCACCACGAACACGCCGCCGCCGATTCCCAGAAGCCCGCCCAGAAGCCCGATGCAGGCGCCGATGCCGATGCCGCCGGCAATTTTTTTCCACGGCGCAAGGCTGCTTTCCCCTTCCTGCCCCGAGGGGGAAAACAGCATGCGAAGACCGGCTGCAGCCAGCACTGTCGCCATGATCAGCAGAAAAGGCCCGACAGCGATGCTGACATTAAACCAGGAGCCAACGGGTGCGGCCAGGGCCGAGGAAACAATCAAAGGGATGGAAAGGGAGAAATCCACCATTTTTTTGCGCGCGTAGGCATACGCGGCCGATCCTGCCGCCACCAGGTTTAAAAACAATGAGGCCGAAGCGGCGGCAGACTTTGCAAAGCCCAGGATTACAAAAAGGGGTGAAAAAATCAGTCCGCCGCCCAGCCCCACCATGGTAAGCAGAAACGAGATAAGGAATATGGCGGCAAAAAGTATAACCGAGATGTTCATTACTTTAAAATATCATTTTTCCCCGTTAAAATCAATCCACGGCCAAAAGCCGCGCAGGGATATCAAGGATGCCGGCTGCCTGGTGCAGATGCCTTTCAGTGGTTCTTGAGGCTTCAGGATTCCCGCCTGTGCGCCGGAACCATGAACACCGGTACGGTGGTGCACTTGAGCACGCGCTCGGCCACGGAGCCGAAATCAAAGTGGCTTTCCCGGCCCTGGTTGGCCATGACCACCACGTCAATATCCTGGGTTTCCATGAATTCCAGGATTTTCTGGGCCGGATCACCCACCGCGGTGTGCCGGAAATACAGCGGGCAGGCGGACAGAAAATTTTCACAGATTTCATCCAGGCGCTTTTCCGCAGTCTCTTTTTCCCACTGGCGCATGCGCTCGAAATCCGCCTGCGGGTCGGTGTCCCCGTAGGCGGCGCCAAACTCCACGTATTCCTTTAGCACGTAGAGGATGTGGACCGCAGCCCCGTATTTTTCAGACAAAGATGTCACAAAGGGAAGCGCGCTGGCGGCGTTTTCGGAAAAATCCGTGGGCCAGAGAATGTTTTTGATTTCAGCCATGATCGTTCCTCCTGCGGGTTGCGGGTTGATGTTTTTCTAATCCATAACACACAGACAACAGCACCTCCTTGATTCAAGTCAAGGAAGCGGCCGGATACCCGGGGTACAAAAAGGGCAAACATCCAGTTGTATCTCAAATTCTGAGGAATCGCGCGTAATGCTAATATTGGAATTCCAAGGGAGTCTTTTTTTTGCGCTCTCACGAAATTGCACTTCGTTGCCCTGACGGCGGTGCGGAAAAGCGGGTTTCCGAGCGGAAATCGAGGCTCCGGGAGGCTCCTGGAGCGAGGAAACGCCTTTTTCGCACCGCCGATCAGCCAAGGTGCTTACGGACTTCTTTTATGCAAAAACACCGCACTAACGGGATAAACAGGTTTTTCCGAAGCCATCACCAGTGTTTGACGCAAAAAGATTTACCCATATCTTTATTGATGAGCCTGTAAAAAGTCCTTTTTACAGGCAGTGTTAAGTTTTAAGTGATTAAGTGTTTAAGTGAAATCAGAAACTTAACATTTTATTGACTGGCGATTATAACGGCAGCGTGACTTTTTCCGAGTTCATCTTTATTTGATAAGACGCGTTTGAAGGATTTGCAAAAACGCATAAAAAAACTGCTGCAAATCCCTGGCCCGCACGGGCGGCAATTGCGCAAATCACCCTTTTTTAACGGAGGGATCCATGTCCCGGGACAACCCCTTTCTTTCGCTTCGGTTTCTGCGCCCCAAATCCAAGGACGGTGCATGCAGCGAAACCGCCCTTTCGGGCGGCCATGCCGCAGAGCGCTGCGGCCAGCGGGAATGGGAGGATTTTTACCGATCCCGCTGGCAGCATGACAAAACCGTGCGCACCACCCACGGGGTTAACTGCACCGGATCGTGCGCCTGGGACGTGCACGTGAAAAACGGCATGATCGTCTGGGAGGTCCAGGCAACCGATTACCCCGGGTGCGGTGCGGCCATGCCGGATCATGAGCCCCGGGGATGTCCCAGGGGCGCCACGTTTTCCTGGTATACCTACAGCCCGGTGCGGCTCAAATACCCCTATATCCGCTCGGCCCTGGTGGACATGTGGCGGCGCGCCCTGGAAGAACACAAGGACCCGGTTTACGCCTGGCAGGCGATCGCAGATGACCCGGAAAAGGTCAAGGCTTATCAGAAGGTCCGGGGCAAGGGGGGACTTGTCCGGGTGTCCTGGGACGAGGCCGCCACCCTGGTGGCAGCGGCCCTGGTGCACACCATCCAGAAATACGGGCCGGACCGGGTGTTCGGGTTCACCCCCATTCCGGCCATGTCCATGGTCTGCTACGCCTCGGGCGCCCGGTTTCTTTCATTGATCGGCGGCTCCATGATCAGCTTTTATGACTGGTATGCGGACCTCCCCCCGGCCTCTCCCCAGATCTGGGGCGATCAGACAGACGTGCCCGAAAGCGCGGACTGGTACGAGGCCGCCTACA
>JAIPES010000124.1 GCA_021737045.1 Desulfobacteraceae bacterium
GCACCATGCCGCATCCTTTATTAAAACACCATTGCCCGAACAGGTTGTTTCCCTTTTGCGCGAAATACGAGGTGCCCCAGGCCGATTCCTTGGCCGCCTGGATCAATGCGAGTTCCACCGGGATTTTGTCCACGTGGATCAGCAATTCCCGAAAAAATTCCGTGCCGGCTGAAAGCTCTGCGTCTACGCGGTAGTTTTCGGCAAGCTGCTTCAGGCGCTCGATTGCTTCAGGCGTGATTTCCCGGCCCTCCTGAAAGTGCTTCCATTGTTGGAGCACATAAGCTCGTTGTTTTAGCACCCGCCAGTTTTCCTTGCGGATGATCGGCCGCAGGAAGTTGAAAAATTTCGTTTTTTTCTCTTGGATATTGGTGTATTTTGAAAAATCGGGGAGTTTTGTGTCAACATCCCCGGTTGGGGGTTTTCGGGCAGAAATTTCCCGGTTTGTCCGGTCAGCGGCTTTTCCTTTTGCCGGATGCACCTGCCCGCTTCCGGAAAGCGGCGGCAGTTGCACCTGCCCGATGATTTTTTCCGGGTCCATATCTGCGTACGGATCCTTTTGTCCGCAGGCATGCATAAAACCGGCAGCAACGAACAGCAAGGCCGCAATCACGGTGGTCATGCCTTTTGTCGGAAAACGCATATATTCTCCTGAATCTGATCCGTGTATTATAAGAGACTCTCAAAATAACCGTTTAAAGCATTTTTGCAAGCGATCCGCTCTTTTGCGGCCGCAGGCTTGAAAGTCTTGTCTTTCCGGATTAATCTAGTATTTATACTGTTTATAAACTCCATTTTCAAGGTAATGCGTCGTGCCGGCCAAGTCCGGCACATGGAAAGGGCATGTTTTATGGTCAAAAAACGGATTTTCTGCATTGTTGCCGCGATCGTTCTTATCGGCGGTCTGGCGGCTTTGCTTTATGCGGATTCCCGGGGGGATGCCGGAGACCGGAATAAGCAGGGCACGGCACAGATTCGGGCCTTTATTTATCATCATTTCGGCAAACAGGACAAGTACCCTTCCACAAGCGTGTCTGTCAAACAGTTCAGAAACCACCTGGAGTACTTCAAGAAGCATGATTACACGGTGCTGCCGCTTGGAAAGGCCCTGGACCGGATGTATTCCGGAGGTGACCTGCCGGAGAAAACCGCTGTTCTCACCATTGATGACGGCTATCGGTCAATATGGGAAAATGCAGTGCCGCTGCTTGACAAATACGGGTACAAGGCCACCATTTTCGTGCCTGCCGGCCATGTGGGCGGGGACAATTACCTGAGCTGGGAGAAGGTCGCCGGGCTGCAGGAAAAGGGGCATGAAATCGGCAATCATTCCCATTCCCACCCATATTTTTTAAATTCCGATTCCGGCGAAATCGCGGAAGCATTTGAAGCCGACCTGAAAAAGGCGCACGCGTTGTTCCGGCGTCATTTGGGCGAAGTGCCGGACCTGTACGCCTATCCGTTCGGCGAATACCATCCGGAGATGTTTGCGGTGCTGGAAAAATACGGCTACCGGGCCGCGGCCGCCCAGAAATCCGGCGTGATTTGCCCGGGAAGCGAAAAATTTGCCCTGCCCCGGTTTCCCATGAACTTCCATTACGCGGAAATGGAGAGTTTCACGGAAAAACTCCGCATGAACGCCCTGCCGGTGGCCGGGGTCAAACCGGAAAGCCCGGTGGTTTCAGGAGAAAATCCGCCCCGGCTCAGGATCCGGGTGGCCGATTCCGGAATTGATCCGGGCGGGCTCCAGTGTTTTGTCAGCGGGCAAAAAAACTGTACGGTCAAGCGTTCCCGGCAGGAAGGCGCGCTTGTGATCCAGGTCCGGTCCCGGGACAAGCTTGATTCCAGAAGAACCCTGTATACCATTACCGCCCCGTCTGCTGACGGCGAGCAATGGCACTGGTACTCGCATCTGTGGGTTGTGCCGGAAATCGCGGAGTAGGTATTGCTTTTTCGCCTTGATCCGGCAGGCCGGATGCAGTATGATGGAATCAAACCGGACATTGATACAGGGACTTTCTCTTCTCCGTCCCTTTTTACACGTTTAAAACCGGACAATAAACCGGACACAAGTGCTGAAGACTGTCATGACCCCCAACCCCCTTAAACCCGCTCTGCCGTCTGTTCGCATGGGTGAGCTCAAGGACATGGCCCAGGAAGTAATCGTGGCCTCGGCCACGCTTGAAGGCCGCATTGCAGCCGAAACCGCAAAGGCTCTGGGCGACCGGCTTCGTTTTTTGAACAGTTATTACTCCAACCTGATCGAGGGGCATAAAACCTCGATCATGGATATTGAAGCGGCTTTAAACAAGGAGTTTTCGGGTAACAGTGAAAAGCGGTATGCCCAGCAGCTTTGCGCAGCGCACGTGCAGACCGAACGGGAGTTCATGCACCGGATTGTTTCAAATCTCCCGGAAAATATCTGCGCATTTGAGTTTGTGGCCGGCATCCACCGCTCGTTTTACGAGAAACTGCCGCAGGAACACCGCTACACGCACAGCCGGGGCGGATTTACCGGGTACCAGGCCAGGCCCGGGCAAATGCGCGACGGGCATGTTTCCATGGACGGCGGAAGGACGCCGCACGGCCCGGACCCGGCAAAACTGCCGGAAATGTACCAGGCTTTTGCCGGGTTGTATCGCCCGGCCAACTTTCACGGAGACGAGCGCCTGATCGCTGCGGCAGCCGCACATCACCGGCTGACATGGCTGCATCCCTTCAGGGACGGCAACGGACGGGTTGCCCGCCTGTTTTCCGGTCTCTACATGGCCCGTGCCGGAATTAACCGGGGCAACCTTTGGTCCCTGTCCAGGGGATTTTCCAGGGACAAGCAGTGGTACATGACCAACCTGCAGTCAGCGGATTCGCCTTCTGCTGACGGCACCGGATTTGATCAGGCATTTTTCGCAGATTTCTGCATGTTTTTCCTGGAAACCTGCCTGGACCAGGTCAGCTTCATGGACCGGATCCTGGCGTTGAACCGGATTGATGCCCGGATTGACGGCTACATCAAGGATCGGGAAGCGGCCCGGGGCGCCATGGAACCGCTCGATCCCCGGGCGGGCCGGCTGCTTAAGGCCCTGTTTTTCCGGGGAGAGGTGGCCCGGGGCGAGGCCGGGCCGGTCATGGACATGGGGCACCAGAGCCAGCGAAACGCCAGGCGCATTGTCAGTCAATGTATGCGGGAGGGACTGGTTCGATCGGATTCCCACCGCGCGCCCTTAAAGATTGGTTTTCCCGCCCATGTGCTGCGCTACTATTTCCCGGACCTCTTTGACCCCTCGGTCCTGGGGGAGGCCCGTGAAGTATTTGATTGATTCCCATACCGTTCACCTCTGGTGGACGTTTCTGGATATTGCCCGGGCGCATCTCCGCGGCCTTTCCGCCCTGCTTTCCCAAGAGGAGGCCGCCCGGGCCGAGCGGTTTATATCCGATGTCCACTGGCGGCATTTTATTGCAGCTCGCGGGATACTGCGCCGTCTGTTGGGCAATTACCTGGCAATACCGCCCGAAGATGTCATTATCCGAAGGGATCGGCAGGGCAAGCCTTATATTGACAATCCGGTGGCGGCCGCGCCCTTGTGTTTCAACCTTTCCCATTCCCGGGGGGTGGCCTTGTTTGGGTTTTCCGTGAATCGCCGGCTCGGAGTGGATGTCGAAAGCATTGATCCCGGGCGGAACCCGGAGAAGCTTGCGCGCCGGTTTTTCCGACCAGAAGAGTTTCGCGCGGTGATGGCGGCCTCCGGTCCGGACCGCCAGGAACGGTTTTTCCTGTACTGGACCATTAAGGAGGCTTACCTGAAGGCTCTGGGCGACGGCATCGGACGCCTGGGGGATGTCGCAGTCCAGGAGGACCCGGCCGGCTGCCGGATCCGGGATGCCGCCAAGGGTGCAGATCAAGACTGGACCATCCAAGCGGTTTCCATCCGGGCCGGGTATGCCGGGGCCGTGGCCTTTGACGGCCGGTCGCCGGCCGCTGTATCCGTTTTCCAGGTGGACCATGAAGGATTTACAAATTTGTAAGCACAAGGTCTTAAAAATTTACAAATGTGTAAGATCTGTGCGTTCACCCGTGATGCCGATTGTTTTATATTGCATTTATTTTAATTGGTTATGATTTTTCGGGATGTGGTATAAGTATTGCAAGATTGATTAAGGAAGGTTTGGTGAATTCGTAAAAAACCCTGGAACTGTTATAACCGATAGGCAATAAAATGATAAGTATTTGATTTTACTTAATCAATTAAAACTTAACACTGCCTGTAAAAAAGACTTTTTACAGGCTGATTAAGATTTAGAGCCTTCACTTAATCTGTTTCGGATTTTGAATTTTTGTCATTAGAATTTTTTTCGATATTCGTGCTTCGAATTTCGAATTTATTCGTCAGGTACAGCAAGCCGGGAGTATACAAAAATGTGTCGTTTGGTCGCAATCACCAGTGAAACACCGGTGTCGCCCATGACCGCCTTAAACGCGCTGGACGTGATGCGTGAGGGTCATGACGGCTCAGGGGTCGGCCTGTTTTTGCGGGACCTGGGCGGTCCGCTGGAGGAAATGAAAAACGAGCCCATTCTGTCCGGAATTTTCACGGAGGAAGGCATCCGGCGGCTGGACAGCTACATGATCGATATGGGGTTTTTGACCAAGTACAAGATTTCCATCCGGCTGCCCAAGGTGCCGCCCCCGGGTGTGCCCAGGCGGGACATGTACCTGGTCCGGGCCTATGAATACCCCGAGGAATGGGAGGACCTGCCCCGGGCGGAAAAAGAGGCCCGCCTGGTGACAGTCCGGCTGGCCCTCCAGGAAATGGGCAGGGAAAAGGGGGACATGATCGTGTTTTCCTTCTGGCCGGATACCATCATGATCAAGGAAATCGGCGATCCCCTGACAGTGGGCAAATACCTGGAACTGGGCCGGGAAAATTTAAACGCCCGGATCATAATGGCCCAGGGGCGGCAGAACACCAATTACGCCATTGACCTGTATGCATGCCATCCCTTTTTCATCCAGGGTTTTTCCACCATGACAAACGGCGAGAACACGGCCTTCGTGCCGATCCGGGAATATTTGAGCTCCCGGGGGGAGCCCGGATATACCGGTTTTTATTCCGACTCCGAGGTGTTCGTGCACATCCTGCATTACACGCTGAAGCACCTGGGCATGGGCGTGGAGGCCTACAAGCACGTGATCACCCCCCTGCAGGACGGGGACCTGGAATCCCATCCCAACGGGGAGTTTTTAAAGCACATGAAGCGCACCTGCCGCAAACTGATCATCGACGGTCCCAACTGCGTGATCGGCGTGCTGCCGGATAACACCATGTTCATGGCCCAGGACCGCAAGAAACTGCGCCCCGGCGTGGTGGGGGGAAAGCCGGGCACTTACGTGTTCTCCTCCGAGATCTGCGGGCTGGACTACATCCTGCCCGATCGGGACAAGCAATCGGATTTTCAACCCATGCACCTGGATACGGCGGTCGTCAGGCCCGATCGCCGGGAGGTAGATATATGTCAGCAGATGCAAAGATTACCCCGTCTACATTAAATCTCAAGGACCTGCCGTGGCAGATCGCCTGGAGCAAGGAAAAATGCACCCTGTGCGGTCAGTGCACGGCGGTATGTCCTGTCAATGCCATTGAACCGGGCGTGTTCCGCAAGCGGATCGTGGATGTGGACATCAATGCCCGGCAGCAGTCCGGAAACGGATTCAAGGTTTATCACGGCATCCGCCAGCGCACCGCGCCCGCCTATCATTGTGTGGGATGCGGCATGTGCGCCATGGTCTGTCCCAATGACGCGATCATGCCCTATCGAAGCGACGAAGCGGACAAGCTGCGGTTTCATTTGGATCAGGGCGGTCAGCCCGAGCGGCGGGGCGGGCGGAGAAACGCGCCCGGCGGCGTGCTGGACCAGATCAAGTTCACCCGGATTTCCATGCTCACGGACCCGGCCCTGGACGCCGGACGGCACGAGTTTGAAATGCGCACCCTGCTCGGCCGCATCCTTCCGCCGGAGCAGAACATGCAGCAGGTGCGCGAAAACGGGTGGATTCCGCCGGTGCGCGAAATCTATCCCCTGATCATCGGCGGCATGTCATTCGGGGCGCTTTCTCCGCCCATGTGGGAGGGTCTGCAGATGGGCGTGGCCTACCTCAACGAGGAGATGGGCATGCCGGTGCGCATCAGTACCGGCGAGGGCGGGTGTCCGCCGCGGCTTTTGCGTTCGCGCTTTTTGCGCTACGTGATTCTCCAGATCGCTTCGGGTTATTTCGGATGGGACGAGATCATCCACGCGATTCCGGAAATGAAGGTGGACCCCTGCGCCATTGAAATCAAGTATGGCCAGGGGGCCAAGCCCGGAGACGGCGGCCTGCTGATGTGGCACAAGGTCAACCAGTTGA
>JAIPES010000031.1 GCA_021737045.1 Desulfobacteraceae bacterium
ACAGCGCTTTTCAGGCATTCGGTTTTGTGCGAGCATGCCATGCATTCTTCCGGGCTGTGGCGCAGTCCGTCTTCACCAACCGGAAAAACCTGTCCGAGAACACCAAAGCACTGCGGTCGATCCGGAGAATCATTCATGGGGTTTGTGCCGTAAATCTGGCCAGCTCCTGTTCATACTGCCGGCACATGCTGGAGATGTGGCCGGCGTCGGCAAAACTGTAATACCGGCGGTCGCCGATAATCAAATGCTCGTGAACCGTGATGTTCATGCTCAGGCAGGCAAAAATCAGCCTGCGGGTGATGGCCATGTCTGCTGACGAGGGCTCCGGATCCCCGGAAGGGTGATTATGGGCAAAAATCACGGCCGCAGCCCGGTATTCCAGGGCCCGTTTCACCACTTCCCTGGGATAGACGGCCCCTGCGGTCAGGGTGCCTTCAAACAGGATTTCCGTGGCCTGCACCCGGTTTTTGGCATCCAGAAACAATACCTTGAAGCACTCCCGGCCCTTTCCGGACATGCTCTGGTACAGGTAATCAAACAGCGCGGACGCGTTGCTCACCGGATCGGTGTTGCTGACCTTTTTCTCCAGGTAGCGCTCAGCCACGGCCGGCACCAGCTTGATGCCGAAGACGTTTTTGGGTCCGATGCCCTTGATTTCGCACAAGGCCTCCACCGGCGCATCCAGAACCCCGGACAGGGTCTCAAAACGCTTTATTGCGGCTTTGGCGGCATCCTTGCAGTCTTTCTGCGGAGTTGCCAGGGTCAGCAACAGCTCCACCACCTCGTAGTCATGAAATCCGGTCAATCCGGCGTCCAGGAATTTTTCCCGCAAACGCCGACGGTGGCCTTCACCTTTGTGCGAATCGCGCGCCATCTGCCTTTGCTTGAAATGAAACGACAATGGTTTCGATAATTTACTCTACATCCTCGAGTTCCGACTTCAGGGTCCGGGTCATTAGCTGGTATACCGCCTCATCGGGTTTTAAGGACTCGTAGAGCACCTGGTAGACCGAATGGGCAATGGGCATTTCCACGTTGATTTTATTCGACAGATTATAGACCGACCGGGCGGTGCGCACCCCTTCGGCCACCATGGACATGCTGGATAAAATCTCATCCAGGCTCTTTCCCTGCCCGATCATCTTGCCCACTGTATGGTTGCGGCTCAGGGTGCCGGTGCAGGTCAGCACCAGATCACCAACCCCGCTTAAGCCCGCAAACGTGTGCGGATTGGCCCCGAGCTTGAGCCCCAGCCGCCGGATTTCGGTCAGCCCTCGGGTGATCAGGGCCGCCCGGCTGTTGAGTCCCAGCTCCAGGCCGTCGACAATGCCCGAGGCAATGGCGATGACGTTTTTGACCGCCCCCCCCAGCTGAACGCCCATGACATCGGTATTGGTGTATACCCGGAAAAACGGGGTGGAAAAAACCTGCTGGAGAAAAGCCGCCACCTCCGGGTCCGGGGCGGCCGCAGCCACCACCGTGGGCAGGCCCCGGGCCACTTCCGCGGCAAAACTCGGCCCGGAAACAACTGCCACCCGGTCCTTGTGTTCCGGCAGCACTTCAGCCAGTACTCCGGTCATGGTCAGATGCGTCTTGTTCTCGATGCCCTTGGCCGCCGAAACCAGCACCGTGTCCGCAGCCAGGCTTTGAGCCGCCCGGCCGGCCATCTCCCGCATCACGTGGGAGGGCACCACGAAAACCACCAGGTCCTTGCCGCCGGTCACGCTGTCCAGGTCATTGGAGACCCGGATGTTTTCCGACAACCTGACCCCGGGCAAAAATAAATCATTTTCCCGTTTTTCTGTGATACTGGCGCGGACCTCCGGCTCCCAGGCCCACAGGTCGAGTTTATAGCCCTTTTCCCCGAGCATTCCGGCAATGGCGGTGCCCCAGCTCCCGGCACCCACAATTCCGATTTTCACATTTTCCGCATTATTCATTCTATAATTTAAGCCTCCTCCGGGGCTTTGTCATCTGTTTACCCTTCGTCTGTATCGTCGTCTGCCGCATCATCGGCAATGAAATCATCCGCAATGACTTCCGCATCCTCCTGTTCGGCCAGCCGTGCGGCGCTTACCAGTCGTTCGCTTGCTTCAATGTCAATGAGCTTGACGCCCTGGGTGTTGCGGCTGATCACTGAGATATCGCCAATGGCCAGGCGGATGATCTTTCCGGCATCTGTGACCAGCATGATCTCGTCTTCGTCTGAGACCACCAGGATAGTCACCACCCGGCCGTTTCTCTCGTTGGTCTTGATGGTGATCACGCCCTTGCCGCCCCGTTTCTGCACCGGGTACTCGTCAATGGAAGTGCGCTTGCCGTAGCCGTTTTCCGTTGCCGTCAGAAGAGTCTGGCCGTAAGTGAGCACTTCCATGCCAACCAGCCGGTCGCCGCTGACAAGACGCATTCCCCGCACTCCCCGGGAAATACGTCCCGAAGCCCGGATGTCGGTTTCCGGAAACCGAATCGACTTGCCAAACAGAGTGCACAAAAATACCTGGCGGGTACCGTCGGTTAACCGGGCGGCCATGAGCTCGTCGCCTTCAGGCAGGTTAATGGCGATGATGCCCCCGGCCCGGGGCCTGGAAAACGCCATGATATCGGTCTTTTTCACCACACCCTGACGTGTGGCCATGAGCACGTAATTGCCGGGGGAAAATTCAGGCACGGCAAGCACCGTGGTCAGGTGCTCATCCGGGGCAAAATTGAGCAGATTGACAATGGCCTTACCCTTGCTGGTGCGTCCGCCCTGGGGAATGTCATAAACCTTGCACCAGTAAACCCGGCCCTGGTTGGTAAAAAACATAAACGTGTGATGGGTGGAGGCCACAAACAGGTGCGAGACCAGATCCTCTTCCTTGGTGCCCATGCCGGTCTTGCCCTTGCCGCCCCGGTGTTGCTTGCGGTAAAGGGTGATGGGATTGCGCTTGATATAGCCGGCCGTGGTGATGGTCACCACCATGTCTTCCTGCACGATCATGTCCTCCAGGGTGATCTCCCGGGTTTCGGACACGATCTTTGTCAGGCGGTGATCCCCGAATGTCTGCTGGATTTCCGTAAGCTCATCCTTGATCAGCTGCAGCACCAGTCGTTCGCTGGACAGGATCTCCTTGTATCTGGCGATGGCCTGGAGAATTTCCACGTGCTCCTGCTTGATCTTGTCCCGTTCAAGCCCGGTCAGCCGCTGCAGACGCATATCCAGGATCGCCTGGGACTGGGCGTCAGACAGGGAAAAGCGCTCCATGAGCTGGGATTTGGCCTCCGCAGGCGATGCCGCGGCCCGGATCAGGGCCACCACCTCGTCGATGTTGTCCAGGGCAATGATCAGCCCTTCCAGGATATGGGCCCGGGCCTCTGCCTTTTTCAGATCATATCGGGTCCGGCGGATGATGATTTCCTTGCGGTGCACGATGAAATGCTCAAGCATTTCCTTTAAATTCATCAACTCGGGCCGCCGGTTGACCACGGCCAGAAAGATGATGCCGAAATTGCTTTCCAGGGGCGTATGCTTGTAGAGCAGGTTTAGCACCACTTCAGCCACCTGGTCTTTTTTAAGGGCAATGGCCACCCGGATGCCCTCCTTGTCGGACTCATCCCGGATATAGCGCACGCCCTCGATCTGGCGCTCCTTGACCAGATGCACCATTTTCTCGATCAAAGTCGCCTTGTTGACCTGGTAAGGCAGCTCCTTGACAATGATAATGTCGCTGTTGTTTTTCTTGTCCCGTTCAATGTCGATACGCGCCCGGATACGCAGCTTGCCCCGGCCCGTCTGGTAGGCCTGCCGGATACCCTCGGTGCCGTAGATGATACCGCCGGTGGGAAAATCCGGGCCGGGCAAATATTCGATGAGATCGTTTACGCTCAGCTCGCTGTTGTCGATCAGGGCCTTGATGGCCTCTGCCAGCTCATTTAAATTATGGGGCGGGATATTTGTGGCCATGCCCACGGCAATACCCGATGATCCGTTTAACAGCAGGGCCGGTACCTTGGCCGGCAGCACCATGGGTTCGTTCAGGGTTTCATCGTAGTTGAGCTGCCAGTCAACGGTTTCCTTGTCAATGTCTTCAAGCATCTGGTGGGCCAGCCGGGTCATGCGCACTTCCGTATAACGCATGGCCGCCGGGGGATCGCCGTCCACGGAGCCGAAGTTGCCCTGCCCGTCGACAAAGGGATAGCGCAGGGTGAATTTCTGGGCCATGCGCACGGTAGCATCATAAACCGCGGAATCGCCATGGGGATGATACTTACCAATGACGTCACCCACAATACGGGCCGATTTCTTGTATGGTTTGTTCCAGTCATTGCGCAGCTCGCGCATGGCAAACATAATGCGCCGGTGGACCGGTTTTAATCCATCGCGCACATCAGGCAGGGCCCTGCCAATGATCACGCTCATGGCATAATCGAGATAAGACTGCTTCATCTCGCTGTCGATGCTTATCCCATCGATGCGCTGCTGGATATCGCTCATTTCAACTCCTGGTCAGGGCCGGCCGAAATCCGCACCAATCCTGATCTTGCCAATGGCAGAGGACTTGGCTGGATTTGGCAGGCGCCGTGTTTACAAAAAAACAAAAAGACTTTTTTGAATGATGATTTTTGATGGTACCATAAAAAATCTGATTATTTCAGACGCGTCGTACTGTTGCAGGCGGCAAAAAAATCACCTAAAAAACAACCGGTTAAGGCGTTTTTGCAGTGACCGGCAAAACCATCACAATTTGCTGACAAACCCGAGGGCAGCCAGCAGCAGCGCCACTTCAAAGACATACATGGCCGGAAAGCTCTGGGCAAAATAATAAACAATGCCGCCGCCGATAATCACAGGCACCCCGAAAATGACAAGTGTTCCGATTTTTCTGCTGATCGATTCAATGGTCGTCATGGATCCACTCCTGTGGCCTTTGTGGGAATATGCTGTTTTGCCTATGCCTCAATAATCATCGCCATGCCCATGCCGCCGCCGATGCACATGGAAATCAGGGCGTTTTTGGCGCCCTTGTCGCGCATCATGTGAATGGCGGTCACCATCTGCCGGGCACCGGTACATCCGATGGGATGACCCAGGGAAATGCCGCTTCCGTACTGGTTGGGCTTTTGGGTGTCAATACCGAGTTCCTTCATGCACGCCAGGGCCTGGGACGCAAAGGCTTCGTTTAACTCAATGATCTCCAGGTCATCAATGCTCATGCCGGTTTGGCGCAGCACCTTGCGGATCGCCGGAATGGGACCCAGTCCCATGTAAGCCGGATCCACGCCGCCGGATGCAAATGCCTTGATTTTGGCAAGAGGGGCAAGGCCCAGTGATTCGGCCTTTTGGGCGCTCATCAGCACCACTGCCGCAGCCCCGTCATTAACCCCCGAAGCGTTGCCCGCAGTGACAGAGCCGTCTTTTTTAAAAACCGGCTTGAGCTTGGCCATTTTTTCCATATTGGTTTCCATGGGCCGCTCGTCTGTGTCGACCACCACATCGCCCTTGCGGGTTTTGATGGTCACGGGCACGATTTCCTTTGCAAAGGTGCCGTCGGAAATGGCCGCCCTGGCCCGGTTGTGGCTCAAAACAGACAGCTCATCCTGCTCCTGACGGGAAATCCCGTATTTTTCCACGATATTTTCCGCGGTCACGCCCATGTGATAACCGTAAAAAATTTCATACAAACCATCATACACCATCAAATCCAGGACTTCGCCCTTGCCGGTGACCTCCATGCGATGTCCCCACCGGGCCTTGGGAAGGGCCATGGGCGCACAGCTCATGCTCTCCTGGCCGCCGGCCACAATGGCTTCGGCCTCACCGCACATAATCGAGGAAGCGGCCAGGGCAATGGCCTTTAACCCGGAGGCACAGACCTTGTTGATGGTAAATCCCGGTGTTTCCTTGGGCATGCCCGCACGGATCATGGCCTGGCGCGCCGGGTTCTGACCCTGGGCGGCAATCAGGACATTTCCCATGATCACTTCGTCAAATGCCACTTCCCGGGCGTTCTCATCCCACTGAGCGCCGGCGGATTCCAGTTCCACCGGACCCTGACCCTTGAACGGATCGGGAGCTCCATCTTTCATTTCATCGCTTAATGCCGGCCTCAGCCCGGCGCGTTTCACTGCTTCCTTTATCGCGAGACTGCCCAGTTCAACTGCCGTGACATCCTTGAGCGATCCGCCGAATGCACCCACCGGGGTTCGGGCGCCGCTGACGATCACCACCTCTTGCATATCCGCCTCCTCATTGCTATTGTATCCACGTTGGTATCCTGTTGGATATCCCGCAATCCGGGATAGGGTAAAACAGGCACAAACCCGCTTATTTTATTGTTAATTTTATAAAACGACATTATTATCAGATTTGCGCTGCAAATACAAGCAGAAACACGAAAGCCGAGCCTGCCATGTGCCTCATTGTCATCGCCATAGACGCCCACCCGGAATACCCGCTGATCATCGCGGCCAACCGGGATGAATTCTACACCCGACCCACTGCGGCCCTGGATTTCTGGGAGGATCACCCCGATATACTGGCCGGCCGGGACCTGCAGAGCCGGGGGACATGGCTGGGGGTCACGCCCGGCGGCAGAATCGCGGCGGTGACCAATTACCGGGATCCCGATACCATGACCCCCTGGGGCAAATCCAGGGGCCAGCTGGTAAAAGACTATCTTGCCGGAGACCAGCGGCCTGAGCGCTATCTTGCCGAAGTGGAAAAGCAGCGGGATCAGTATTGCGGGTTTAACCTGCTGACGGGACGGTTAAACCAGATATGGTGGTATTCCAACAAAAACAGCGGCATTGTCCGGCTTAAGGCAGGCATCCACGGCATCAGCAACCACCTGCTCGACACCCCCTGGCCCAAGGTCAGCACCATGAAGCAGAAACTCGCCGCCCTGATCGACGCCAGCCCGGTTATCGAGCCCCACGCGGTGCTGGACCTGCTCTACGAACCCAGGCCCGCTGCAGACGAGCACCTGCCGGACACGGGCGTGGGCAAAGACTGGGAGCGGACCCTTTCACCGATCTTTGTTGTCAGTCCCGTTTACGGAACCCGGTGTTCCTCGGCTCTTATCCTGGACAAAAACAACCGGCTCCAGTTCTGGGAACGCACGTTTCTGGCAGATCAGGCCGGCCCGAAACCCGGAGAAACCCGCCGGTTTGCGCTTCAATGGCCGGATATGCCCGGCACTACTTGATCTCAACGGCAATACCGGCCACCATCCATGTCACCCGCCTGGCGCACCGGGCCGCGTGCTGGTTGACAAAGCCGGCCAGGTCCCGAAACCGCCTGGCCATGACATTTTCCGGCACAATCCCGGCGCCTACCTCGTTTGAGACCAGAAACACCGGACAGACGGTATCACCCAGGGCACGGCCCAGATCCTCCACCTGTTCCATGACCTTGTCATCGTCTTCATATCGGGCCATGAGGTTTGAAATCCAGAGGGTCAGGCAATCCACCAGAATCACGTCCGCGCCGCCGTCGCTGCCGTGCTCCCGGATCACCCGGGCCAGCTCCAGGGGCTCTTCCACGGTCTGCCATTTGGGGTCCCGCTCCTGCTGATGGCGCACCACCCGGGCCTGCATTTCATCGTCTGCCGGCATGCACGTAGCCACGAAAATGTTTTTCTTCCCGGTCCGGGCATCTGCCAGATCCAAGGCGCGACTGCTTTTTCCGCTTCTGCAGCCGCCCAGCAAAAAATGAACTTCTCTGCCGTCCATTGGCTCAGCTCTCGATTCCGGTGCACGCGCCCACGCCCTGCTCAAAATAATGGCGCACCGGCTTTATGTCAGTGATCAGATCAGCCCGCTCCAACACGCCCGGGGCCCCGCCGCGGCCGGTGAGCACCAGCTCCACCCCGTCGGGTTTGGCGGATACAAAATCCATGAGATCCTGCTCTGAGATAATTTTGCTTTCATAGGCCACATTGGCCTCTTCGAGCACCACCATGTCATAGTCGCCGGAAAGCATGGCCTGCCGGGCCGCATCCAGCCCGTTTCTGGCGGCTTCAAAATCCGCTGCATCAGGCTTGCCCGGCACAAAGCGGCCCGTGCCGAACTGCTCCACGGTAACCTGGTCAGAGAGCCGCTCCAGGGCCCGGATTTCACTGCAGTGGCCCTTTTCCATGAACCGGGCGATGTAGACCCTGAGCCCGGAGCCGGCCGCGCGCAGGGTCAGGCCCAGGGCTGCGGTGATCTTTTCCTTGCCGTTGCCGGTATAAACCTGGATATATCCTTTTTCCAAAAACGCCTCCTTTTGCCACAGTATTTCCCCACCCCCTGTCCGGGATCTGTCCGGGATGTGAATGAAATCTTCTTACCACATTACCGCCCCGGAAAAAAGCCCCTGCTGACATAAAGGACCGGATTGCGCATTGACAAAATATACCGACCGGTATTAGAAAAAGGAGCATGGAAACCAACAGGCATGGCAAATCCGAGCGCACCCGGCGGCGCATCATCGAAAAAGCCGCACCCCTGATCAACAAAAAGGGCGCTGCAGGCACCTCCATTGCCGAGCTCACCGCTGCCACCGGCCTGACCAAGGGCGGCATTTACGGCAATTTCAAAAACAAGGATGAGCTGATACTGGCGGTCTACGACTATCATGCCGCATTTCTCAACCGGATTTTTGCCCGGGAACTGGCCCGGGCCCACACGCCGGGTGAAAAACTTGCGGCCTGCCCGGCGGTCTTTCGCAAGCTTTACGCCCATACCTGCGCCTACGGGGGATGTCCCATCGTCAACACGGCCACAGAGGCGGACGACACGCACCCGGCGCTTTGCCGGCGCGTGGCAGAAACCGTTGACAGACTGAAAAACCGCTTGGCCGAACTGATCCGCTGCGGCATTGAAACCGGGGAGATCCGGCCGGAAACCGATGCCCGGCGCACTGCCGGACTGATTCTGTCAGTATTTGAAGGCGGAGGCATCCTGGCCCGGGTCACAGGACATGACACTTACGTGACAAATGCCGTTGATCACATCGAGGCCCTGATCGCAGATATCCGGCAACCTTAGAAACAAGCGGCTCTTGTTCTTAACTGCAGCCGCAGGAATAAGGAATTTTTTATTTTTTTAAACCTGATGGCACCGTAAAAAGTCTGATTTCAGATGGTGCCGTAAAAAGTTCAAGATCAAGGCTTGCGCAATTTCGAAGAATGCAGAGTGCTTAGCCGTACATGAAATTCCGAGAAATTGCGCGTAACGCAGATATTGGACTTTTACGCCGCCATCAAACCTAATTTCGATCAAAGGGGGAACAATGATACAGGACCCGTTGTTTAATCCGATTTCCATCAACAGCATGCAGGTGGACAACCGGATCTATCTTCCGGCCATGCACCTTGGCATGGCTGACAATTTCCAGGTAACCGAACAGATTCTGGCATTTTACCGGCAACGCGCCAAAGGCGGAGCCGGCATGGTCTGTGTGGGATATGCTACAGTGGACGAACTTTCCGGAAACTCCTTAAACATCGGGGCCCACAAGGACGAATTCGTGCCCGGGCTGGCCAAACTCGCTGATGCGATCAGGGAAAACGGGGCCAAAAGCGCAGTGCAGCTCAACCACGCGGGCCGCTACAACATGTCGTTTTTCCTAAACGGCCAGCAGCCGGTGGCCCCGTCCGCGGTGGCTTCCCGGATGACCCGGGAAACCCCGCGCGCCCTTGAAATCCCGGAAATCAAGCAGATCGCGGACAATTTCACACAGGCCGCCAGGCGGGTCAAAGAAGCCGGGTTTGACGCCGTGGAGGTGCTTCACGGAACAGGCTATCTCATCAGCGAATTTCTCTCGCCTTTGACCAACAAGCGTGAGGATGAATACGGCGGCAGCTTTGAAAACCGTATCCGGTTCGGCATCGAGGTGATGCGCGCCATCCGCAAACAGGTGGGCCCGGATTTCCCCCTGATCGTGCGCATGAACGGCAATGACTTCATGCCCGAAGGCCAGGGCAGAGACGAACTGCGCGAATATGCAAAAGCCCTGGTCACCCAGGCCGGGGTCGATGCCCTGTGCATCAACGTGGGCTGGCACGAGGCCCGGGTGCCCCAGATCACAACGGCCGTGCCCAGGGGGGCGTTTGCCTATCTTTCCCGGGGCATCAAGGAGGCTGTGGACGTGCCCGTGATTGCCAGCCACCGCATCAACGACCCGCACACGGCAAGGGACATGATCGCAGACGGCATGTGCGACATGGTGGCCATGGGCCGCAGCCTGATCGCCGACCCCAACCTGCCGCAGAAAGCCAAACAGGGAAAAGAAAACCAGATCGTCCACTGCGTGGCCTGCGCCCAGGGCTGCTTTGACAACCTGTTTCAGCTAAAACATGTGGAATGCCTCTGCAACCCCCTGGCGGGCCATGAGCATGAAGCCGCGGTCAAGCCCGCAGACAAGCCCAAAAAAGTCATGGTCATCGGCGGCGGGGCCGCGGGGATGAACGCAGCCATTGCCGCGGCAGACCGGGGCCACTCTGTGGCATTGTATGAAAAATCCGGCCGCCTGGGCGGCCAGCTCTACCTTGCGGCCGCACCTCCGGGCAGAGACGAGTTCGCCCAGCTGGCAAGGGACCTGGAACAGCAGGTCCGGTGCCGCAACATCGAAGTACACCTGGACACAGCCGTGGACAACGCTTTGATTGAACAGCAGAAACCGGATCACGTGGTGCTGGCCACCGGCGCCGAACCCATGACCCCGCCCATTGCAGGCGTGGAACTGGATCACGTGGTACAGGCCTGGGACGTGCTGGCCGGAAAGGTGTATACGGGAAAACGCGTTGTGGTGGTCGGCGGCGGCGCCGTGGGCGTGGAAACCGCCCTGTTTCTGGCGGAGAAGGGCACCCTGGACGGTGAAACCCTGAAATTTCTGCTCATCAACCGGGCTGAAGACGCAGACACCCTATACGAGTACTGCGTTAAGGGCACCAAGGAAGTCACGCTCCTTGAAATGATGGACAAAATCGGAAAGGATTTCGGCAAAACCACCCGCTGGGGTATGATCCAGGATGTCTCCAGGTTCGGCATCCAGCCCATGACCGCCACCCGGGCCCTGGAAATCACCAAAACCGGCATCCGGGTCGAGCAGCAGGAGGGCCGGGCCACGGAAATCGAAGCAGACACGGTTGTGCTCTGCGTCGGGGCCAGGTCTGACAACGCCCTGGCAGACCGGCTCAGGGATATGGGCATTGCCTTTAGCATTGCCGGGGATGCCGAAAACATCGGCATGGCCTTTGACGCCGTTCACAAGGGATATGCCGCAGGAAGCCGCATTGATTGAATGACTGACAAAACGGAAAATGAAAACAGCATGATAAAAGACTATCTCAAACATCAGCAGGAGCGAAATGCCCTGGGCATACCGCCAAAGCCGTTGGATGCCCGGCAGACAGCGGCTTTGACCGAACTTCTGCAAAATCCGCAAGATGCTGACCCCGGGCTTGTCTATGACCTGCTTGCCGGCCGGGTGCCGGCCGGGGTCGATGAAGCCGCCAAAATCAAGGCTGATTTTCTGGCCGCCCTTGCCCGGGGAGAAAAATCCTCGCCAATGGTGTCCCCGGAACAGGCCGTGTATCTGCTTGGCACCATGGGCGGGGGCTTTAACATTGACCCCTTAATTGAACTGCTCGATGACCTGCAGCTGTGCGCAAAGGCCGCAGACGCACTGGCGGCCACGATCCTGATTTTTGACGCCTTTGAAAAGGTGTTTGAAAAATCCGCAGTCAACAACCAGGCCCGGCGGATCATTGACGCATGGGCTGAAGCCGCATGGTTTCTGCGCGCTCCGCAAGTGCCGGAAACCATCACGGTGACGGCCTTCAAGGTGGAGGGCGAAATCAACACCGACGATTTCTCTCCTGCCTCAGAAGCCTGGAGCCGGCCGGATATCCCATTGCATGCCACAGCCATGCTCAGACACCGCATTGAAAAGCCCCTGGAAACCATGGCCCAACTCCGGCAAAAGGGCCATCCCCTGGCGTTTGTGGGTGACGTGGTGGGCACGGGCTCATCACGCAAGTCAGCTGCCAACTCGCTTTTGTGGCATATCGGAGATGACATCCCCCACGTGCCCAACAAGCGCCGGGGCGGGGTGGTCATCGGCGGCAAGATCGCACCGATCTTTTTCACTTCACTGGAGGATGCCGGGGCCCTGCCCCTGGAATGTGACGTATCCAATATCCAAAACGGTGATGTGCTGGTGATCCGGCCCCATGACGGAGTGATTGAAAACGCGGACACCGGCAAAACCATGGCAGAATTTACCCTCAAGCCTGCCACCATTTTAGACGAAGTCCGGGCCGGCGGGCGCATTCCGCTGATCATCGGCCGCACCCTCACGGACAAAACCCGAAACCGCCTGGCCCTGGGGTCTTCGGAAATCTTTTGCCGGCCGGTACAGCCCGAAAAAAGCCCCCGCGGCTACACCCTGGCCCAGAAAATGGTGGGCCGGGCCTGCGGGGAAAACGGCGTGCGGCCGGGCCAGTACTGCGAGCCCAAAATGACCACCGTGGGCTCCCAGGACACCACCGGGCCCATGACCCGCGATGAGCTAAAGGAACTGGCCTGCCTGCAGTTTTCCGCAGATCTGGTGATGCAGTCCTTTTGTCACACTGCAGCCTACCCCAGGACCGTGGACATTGAAATGCAGGAAAGCCTGCATGACTTTATCAAGCAGCGCAAGGGCGTGGCCCTGCACCCGGGAGACGGAATTATCCATTCCTGGTTAAACCGCATGCTTCTGCCAGACACCGTGGGCACGGGCGGTGATTCCCACACCCGGTTTCCCGTTGGCATAAGCTTTCCGGCCGGGTCCGGGCTGGTGGCCTTTGCCGCGGCCATCGGGTTTATGCCCCTGGACATGCCCGAATCCGTGCGGGTACGCTTTACCGGTACACCGGCAAAAGGGCTCACCATCCGGGACGTGGTCAATGCCGTGCCCTGCGCGGCCATTGAGCAGGGTCTGCTCACAAAGGAAAAATCCGGCAAGAAAAACGTGTTTTCCGGCCGGATCATGGAAATGGAAGGCCTGTCTCACCTGCCGGTGACCGCCGCCTATGAGCTTTCCAATGCCGCAGCCGAACGCTCGGCTGCGGCAGCCGTGATCGGCCTGGATGAAAAGCCGGTGGCAGAATTTCTCAAACAAAACATCGAAATTTTGTCCCTGCTGGTCCGGGAAGGCTATGGCGAGCGCAAAACCATTGAGGCCCGCATGGAAAAAATGCAGGCCTGGTTAAATGATCCGCAGCTTCTGCGCGCTGATGCAGACGCCCAATACGCGGCTGACCTGGAAGTGGATTTGAGCCGGATCACCGAGCCCATCGCGGCCTGCCCCAATGATCCCGATGACGTACGCCGGCTTTCCCAAATCGCGGGCACGCCTGTGGACGAGGTGTTTATCGGCTCGTGCATGACCGATATTCCCCAACTTGAAAACGCTGGAAAAATCCTTGAAAACGCCGGCGGGGCCGTGCCCGTTCGCCTGTGGATCGCCCCGCCCACCCGTCTGGCCGCCCGCCACCTGCGGCAGCAGGGGTGGTTTTACACCTACGGCCGGGCCGGGGCCCGCATGGAAGTGCCGGGCTGCTCCCTGTGCATGGGCAACCAGGCCCGGGTGGCAGACAATGCCGTGGTGGTTTCCACCTCCACCCGGAACTTTCCCCACCGCATGGGAAATAACTGCCAGGTCTATCTGGGTTCAGCCGAGCTTGCGGCCATGTCTGCCATTCTGGGACGCATCCCGGACCCGGACGAATACAGAACCCATGTGGCCGATGCCGGGCTGGTACCGGCTATTTGAGATAAAGGGTTTCAAACCGGTCCACCAGGTCGCGCAATTTTTCCACATGGCCGGTATCAACGGTCTGCTTGCATTTCATGGCCTCGACCAGGATCTGGTGAAGAACCGAAATTTTTTCCGCGTATTTTGCATCATCCGCAGAAATGCGCTGGGTCATGAAATACTGGGAAACAATGTGCTGGAGCTTGCCTGCATGGTCTTCCTTGTTGGTCACCCAGCGCACCATCTGGTTGTGATGGGCCACGTCACCATTTTTCATATGCTTTGAAATGACATGGATCTGATCCATGGAGCGCTCAATGGTGGTCATATGCTCGCGCATCAGCTCGATTCTGGCCGGATCATCATAGATGCCGCAGGGAATCTCGCAGTGGGCGTGAACCAAAGACAGGGACCCGAGCACAAACACTACAGCACAGCAAATGATCTGAAGCGATTTTTTCATTTTCTTCCTCCTTGAGACGGTTGTTTGAAAAAAACAGGTTTGCAGGCCATATTTTACCTGATGCCATAAACATGTACATGGTGTGCGCAATTTTCAAATCCGGCAAAGATCTCTTTTGACCGACAAGCAGGAGAGCCCATGACAGAGAAAATCATTTCCATGCCCGAGCTTGCGGAAAAACGGCTGGTTTTTCGCAGTCGGCAACACGCCGGGCAGGTGCTGGCGCAAATGCTCAAACAAAAGGCGTGGCCCGATGCCATTGTGCTGGCCATTCCTGCAGGCGGCGTTCCGGTGGGACAGGTGGTTGCGCAGAAACTGGGGGCGGCATTTGACGTGGCCGTGGTCAGCAAGATCACCCTGCCCTGGAACACCGAGGCCGGATACGGGGCCATTGCCTTTGACGGCAGCATGCGGTTCAATGAAATGCTGCTGGCCCGGCTAAACCTGACAAACCAGCAGATGAAAGAAGGAATTGCCGAAACAAAGGAAAAAGTCAGCCGCCGGAGCCGAACACTTCGGGGGCAGCAGCCCTTCCCGGATCTTTCGGATCGAAGCGCAATCCTTGTCGACGACGGGCTGGCCTCTGGGTTTACCATGTTTTGCGCCATTGACGCGGTAAAAAAGGCCGGCGCCAGGCAGGTGGTCGTGGCCGTGCCAACGGCTCACCGCCAGGCCGCAGAGGCGGCCGGGGAAATGGTGGACCGGCTCTATTGTGCAAACCTTCGCTCCGGCAGATCCTTTGCCGTTGCCGAAGCCTACGAGCACTGGACCGATGTGTCCGAGCAGGAGCTCATGGATATGATGCAGGGCGGCCCGGATACACAGAGCCCGGGTTTTTGAAATCCTGAAAAATCAGACCGGGCTGCGCAAAAAATCCAGCACATCCGGCTTTCACTGCGGGTTAAAATGATCTTTATACAGAGAGAACACACAAATTTCAAATCAAAGATCCCGGAAGATGCGGTGCGCCATGACCTGTCCGGCAAATTTGTCATGCCCGGGTTGATCGACGCCCATATTCACCTGGACATGCACGGCATGGCCGACACCTGCCATGAAAGCCTGGTGGAGGACAAGCTCAGAACCCTGCGGGCCGCCCGGGAAATGGCCAACACCCTCAGGTCCGGAAGCCCTCAAAATGATGGCGGACTCCGGGGTCTATCTTATCTCCACCCTGAGTTCCAATTACTGGATGTGCAACAACGATTCCGAAGAAATCTGCCAGCAGATCCCCAGGTTCATGTCTGACAAGGCCAACGATGTTGCCCGCATCCGGCTGGAAACCCTGCACCATGCCATTGCCGCAGGCGTCAGCGTGATCATGGGAACCGATGCGGGCACGCCGTACAACTTTCACGGCAAAAACGCCATGGAGCTCATCCAGTATGTCAAAACCGGCCTTAATGTATGACGGCATTGTGGGGACCCATGACTCCTCAGCCGTGTTTGCCGCCATTATCGCCCAGGAAACCGGCCACCGTTTCGCGCCGGTCAACGCCCGGATGAAATATCCAGAGGTCAACATTCGCCACCTGATCCATGAAAACGCACATTTATCGGATTTCAAGCACAACCCGGAAAGCTACCGCTACGCGGTGGTGGATTGCCCGGAGACAGCCACCAACAGATCATGGAAAAATACCAGAATGTGGTCTCAATGCTGGGTTATCGATTCAGCAAGGCCCCGGAAAACGGGGAGGTCAGCGGAATAGTGCCCGAATCCCCGCCGCGCAGAGCCTATGGCGGCAGCCGGGAGCTGGCCTCCCAGCCTGTCCCGGAGGACTGAAAACCAATAAAAAAAACTTGACTTGTGCGTTTTCATCCCTAGGGTAAATTGAACAAAGTCAATTTAACCAAAGGAGTTTTTTTATGCAAAAAGTTGAAAACGGCAAGTTTGTCACCGTTCATTACAAAGGCACCCTGGATAGCGGCGAAGTTTTTGATACCAGCGATGAGAGCCAGCCCATGGAGGTCATGGTGGGGGCAGGTCAGGTAATCCAGGGCTTTGAACAGGCCCTGCTGGGCATGGGCTTGAATGAAAAAAAGTCCTTTACCCTGGAGCCGGACCAGGCTTATGGCAACCGGGATGAAGAACAGCTGCACACCTTCTCCCGGGAGGAAGTGCCCCCGGAGATGAACCCCCAGGTAGGCGATGTCATCGGCCTGCAGACCCCGGACGGCCAGCAGATCCCGGCCAAAATCGCCCAGGCCGACGACGAGAAGGTGGTGGTGGACTTAAACCATCCCCTGGCCGGCCAGAACCTGAACTTTGAAATCGAGGTAAAGGCCATCAATGACGAGCCGACCCAGCAGATGCAGGCCGGATGCGATACCGGCGGCTGTGACTGCTCCTCGGGCTGCTCCTGCTGATGTTATCCGCCGGATAATTTTTCCATCTTCCCGAACCGGGGCCGCGGGCCAAAAGGTCCCTGCCCCGGTTTTTTTGTCTTTCCCCGGGCCTTTCTTTGACAAAAAGGCCTTCATTCAGATCCGCTTTTCAGGTTCACATAAAAGCCCCCTGCCAAAAGAACCGTGCAAGCCATAACCCCGGTCATGGCCAGCCCGGGATCCAGGAATCCCCCCAGAAATGTAACAAATGCACTCGATATGGATCCCGCCAGCATCTGGAGGGCATTTACAACACCGGAAGCGGTCCCGGCAATGTGTGAAAAGGGATTCACGGCTTCGGCCATAGCGTTGGGCTGGATCAGACCGAAGCAGAACATCACCGTGAAAAGAAGCGGAACAATGGTAACCACCTGGATCGATTGGCTCAGAGCAAGCATCAGGGCCCCTCCGGCGGCTGCAGCCATTAACACCAGGCCAGGGGAAATGATTGACCTGGGGGATACGCCTATGCGTCCCAGCCAGCTGCTGATGTAAGATGCGATCATCAGGCCAAAGGCTGTCAGGGCGAAAACAAACGAATATGATTGCGCCGAGAGATTGAGCTTTCCAAGCAAAAGCCCCGGCGATCCGGCGATATAGGCGAACATGCAGCCAAAGCTCAACGCCATTGGGATAGCAAAGGACCAAAAGGTGCGGTTGGTAAAGACAGCTTTATAGCTGTTTGCTATCTGCCGAAAATTAAGGGCCAGGCGCTGCTCCGGGCAAAGTGTTTCCGCAAACCCGGCACCAACCCCAAAAAACAGTAAAATTCCAAGTCCGCCCTGCACGCCGTAAATGCTCCGCCACCCTGAAATGCTCAGCACCCAGCTGCCTATAATAGGTGCCAGAAGCGGGGCAAGCCCGACAACGAACATGATCCTGGAAAGCTGTCTGCGGGCGTCGGCACCAATCAATGTATCCTTGACAACAGCCAGGGGCATAAGAATGCAGACACCGGCCGCCGTTCCCTGCAGCATCCGGAATACGAGCAGAAGATCAAAACTCCCGGCCATAACGCATCCCCAGGCCGCTGCTGTATTGAAAAAAAGCGCGACAAGCAGGGTGGGCTTTCTCCCGAACCGATCGGTCACGGGGCCGCCGATCAGCGGGGCAAAGGCAAATCCGAGCAGAAAAAGACTGAGCGTGAGCGCCCCCTGGCCCGGCTCCAGCCCAAATGCGGCCTCGATCGGGGGAATCGCTGGCAAATTCATATCAATGGACAGCGGCGGCAGCGCCGTCAGTCCGGCCAGCATAACCGTAAAGGCCATGCTGTTGGGTTTTATTAACATGGATGACTTACTCCGGAAAACAAAGGCTTCGTGCAAACACCGAGTTGAACAAAGACAGGCTTGTCAGTTCCACGTATCGGACAGACTTCTGAATGTCGAGTGCGCGATACCTGGATTCATGGTCGTTTAACATCATCTGAGCGCCTCTTCCGGCAGCGTTGCCGACCTGCCGGCAAACTGCACCGGAAATACCAGGAATAAGGCCGATCCGCCGGGCATTGGCAACATCAAAATGGCTGCCAAAAGATCCGGCCAGAACAATCTCTGAAAGGGCCGACAACGGCAGGCCGGCCAAAGCGAACAAAGTACTGACCGCCCCGTTGATGGCCGCCTTGGCGAGCTGTATCTGGCTGATGTCAGATTGAGTGATAACAATGTCCTGGCCGGTGGCCGATTGATAGCCGGGCACGAGGACATAATGAATGGAATGGCTGTCTGCCGCTACCCGGGGCAGAGCCGGATTTAAATGGCCCCGGTGATTAATGATTCCGTGTTCAAGCATGGTTGCCATCGCATCAATAATGCCCGAGCCGCAAATGCCGGCCGGCCGGCTCCCGTCGATAGTCTGGCAGACGGGTTCGCCGTTTTGGATGAAAACCCTGGCAACGGCCCCGGCCACAGCCCGCATGCCCGAGCTTAAATGCGCCCCTTCAAAGGTCGGCCCCGAAGGTGCGGAAGCAATAAAAAGCGGAGTTTGGCTATCCGGCACGGTCACCACCACCTCGGTATTTGTGCCGATATCAAGGCCCAGCCGGCAGGAACCGGGGCGGTCCAGGTCAGCGGCCATGATCATGGACAGGTTATCCGAGCCCACAAACCCGCCCACAAGCGGCGGCATGTAAAGGTAAGCGCCTGGGGCCAGGCATAGGCCGAGCTCCCTTGCCTTGATATTCATTGCCTGATCCAATGCAGCCACAAAGGGAGGTGCGCCCAGCTGCTCAAGGGGAAGCCCCAGAAAAAGGTGAGCCATAACCGAGTTGCCCACCAGGGTCATCTCGCAGATACGGCTCCGCAAAACCCCGGCCTCGGCTGCCAATTCACCGGCCAACCGATCCAGCGCCTCCCGGATTAAAACCGTGAGCCGGTTGCCGTCTCCTTTTTGACGAAGAGCCATCTGAAGACGGGTGACCACATCAGCGCCAAAAGCAACTTGCGGGTTTAATCTGCCTCTTGCGGCAACAACCGCGCCGCTTCCCAGATCGACCAAATAGGCGGCCAGTTTGGTGGAGCCCAAATCCACGGCCATGCCCAGGGGCGCCTGTCCCGGCTCTGCGATTCCCACGAGTTCGGAACCGCGCATGAAGGCATTGAAGCGCCAGTTCAGCAAACGCGCCTGCCGACTCAACTCAGCGGCTGTCAGATGATCGGCATGCGGTCTGTCGGTCCCTGTCTGCTCCAATATGGTTTCGATAATCCGGCCAAGATCGGAGCGCGGATCATCCGAAACCGGCGGAGACGGCTCACAGGTCACCGTAACAATCAGGGGGGCAGAGCTTTTAATTCGCCTGACATCACTTTCATCAATGGGCCAGCTGCTGCCGGCTGTCTCGGCTGTTTCCGGCACGCGGACCTGCAAATCGCCCATGGCTTTTGTCTGGCAGGCAAGCCGCCACCCCTTATGGATCTGTTCGTGCCCCAGCAGGTGTTTTTCAGCCGCTGTGGGTTCGGCCACCCTGCCGCTCACCATGACCCGGCAGCGCCCGCATGTACCGTTGCCGCCGCAGTCAAGGGGCAGAAATATGCCGGCCGCTGTCAGGGCATCGGTCAGCAAACTTGCTGCAGGCACTTCCGCGCTGAGCCCTGAGGGCTGAAATGTGACATTTATCATCATGTTCTTTTTCTTGTTATCGCTCATGGCCACTTTTTTTGCCGCAACTGTATTTCAGCCCGACTCGGGAATCAAGAAAAAGACAAAAGCCCGCCGGGCAATCAGGAGGCAAAAGTCCCGGCGGGCTTTGCCGGGAGGCCGGCAAACGTGCCTGTCGCTTTTCAAAAAACTTCGGAAAGGGTTTCCTTTTTATCCATTTCAATCACTGACACTTAAAACAGATAGGCAAACCGGGCTCCGATATAATCCTGCTCGATCCCGTTTTTCACTTCAACGCTCTTTTCATATTGAAGCAGCAACTGAGTTTGCGGGCTGAGCATGAAGGCGCCGGTAAACCGCAGTTTTTGATTATCCGCCTCATCATTGAGGCAGACATTTTCCAGGTCATTTTCCCCGCCGGTCTTGTAATAATAACTTGCCCCGACCCAGAAGGAATCTGTCACATCATAGCTCAGATGGCTTTGCAGCAAATAGGTCGGATCTGTCTCAAGCCTTTCTGATGCCACGCCATAGTCGTCATTGTCGGAATAAAAAGTGACACTGCCTGTGAGTTCAAAAATCATGTCGCCCATATGCCAGATCACGGGAGTAAACTCCGCCTCATATGACCAGCGGTTTGCCCCGAGGTTCACTGTCTCTTTTTCCTTATGATATTCCCCTGTCGGGGCAGTCAGGATCAAACCGGCAGACATTCCATATTTCATATTGCCCGTCTCGATGAAATACGGGGTGTTTAAATGAGTGGCCAGTGTGGTATCTCCCAGGCCGCTTGCCCGGGTTTCCGCGCCAAAAAGATCACAATTTATTGAACCAAAAGGCTGCAGGATATCCGCGCTTAAAATCCACTGATCCATGCCCAGGTCTGCCAGGCTCCAGAACTTTGCATACCGGGCAATGGCCATATTAAAGTCAAAGTCCATGTTGCTGTCCAGGCGATTGTCATCCTGGTAAAACTCATTGCCATTATAGTTCCTGTAATAAAATAAGAAAATGTCCGTCCCCCCGGGCGCTGCAACAGCATCCCTGGGATCGTTCTCAGCAGCCGGTGCTGTAAAGGGCATCATCAGCGTTAAAATCAAAACAGCCAGTACCAAAATCAGCTTCACCTTCATGCCAACTCCTTTCAAAACGCCTCCTTTTCCTGTTTCAACAAACACCCTTGCCGTTGTTTCTTTTGCCTTTAATATCTGCCGTATTCCTTGCCGGCCTCCACAAATGCCTTCATGGTTTCATGCTTGGCCTCGTCCAATGCACAACCCACGCTCAGGATATAGCCCTTGTCCCCGGCTGCGGCATCAATGAGCTTCTTTGTCTCATGCCTTACCTGATCCGGCGTGCCTGTAAGGATATGTGAGACCGAAAAGCCCCCGGCAATGCATACCTTTCCGCCAAGCACTTCACGGGCCCTGGACATGTCGGTACGGTCAAACAGGTACATGCACCGGATATCCGATGTATCTGCCAGGTATTCCAGGCGCTGATTATACCCGCCTTCCACAAAGCAGGCCGGCACGCAGCCGGCCTCGGCCAGACCGTACATGACCGCTTTCAGGGTGGGCCAATAGAATTTTTCAAACTGATCATTGGACAGAAAACCGTCAGCTCCCTTGTGCAAAGGAATGAACACGAGCGGATTGCCGTTTGCCCGTGCGCCTCTGACGCCGGTTTCGATCATGGGCCGCACCAAACGGTCGGTCGCCTCCAGCACTTTATCCGGCCGGCGGTAAAGATCCAGCATCAGCTGGGTTGTGCCGCGGAATGAATCGCTGATCACGTCAAGCGGGGCCTTGGTGGCACTGCCGGCGCCAAAGGGATAGCCTGCCGCCATGATTTGCCCCAGATAGCCGCCCAGGACATTGATCCAGTCAAAGCACTGCTTGCCGGCTTCCATCAGCGCCTTTAACGCCCCCTGTGCCTGGGGCGTGCCCAGGGAGATGAGCCAGGGGCCCAGCATGGGCAGCTCCATGCTGCCATATACCGGCTCTGCATCAGCCAGGGGGGCCAGGGCGGCATGAGTTCTTGGCATCCAGGAGCGCAGCCAAAAATCGGTGGGATCCGTGATCAGATGGTCATACTCATCCGGTCCCATGTAATCCTTTTCATGAAACTGGTATGACAAATGCTCGGCAACCCCGTTGCCCGGCCATTTATAGAGCTGATACTCCAGAGTGTCCAAAGCCGGTCCATACATGAGCATGGGTGCTGAGCCGGCGGTATCCGGCATATAGGTATTGCAAAAATCCAGATAGGCCTGTCCCGCGGCATCAGGATCGTACATGGCCTGTCGACCGGAAATGCCTTTGAGCATGGTGGGAGCAAAGGTGGTCAACGGCATAATGGGTACGCGTTTGATTTCCGGACTGATTTTGATAGCATCGGCCACCAGACCGGCCCTCTCCTGGTAATCGGCCTTTTTCCCTGCATCGGGAAACTCAATTCCCGCAGCCGAGGCCCATTGATCCAGAAAGGCGTCCTGTCGCACGACCGCTTCGGATTTATCCTTTTGTTCAGACATAGCTTCCTCCAATAATTTGATATGATTAGGATTGAACCGACTCGCCCAGCCACCCCTTTACATAATTGACGCCATGGACGGCATCGGTGACAAATGCATCAGCCCCCACATATTCGCAAACCCGCTCATCCATCTGGCCGCCGCCGATAAGGACCTTGATCTGGTCACGCAGGCCCTGTTCCGCGAGCTTTTCCACGACCGCTTTCATGGGGTCAAAAGCCAGGGTTAAAAGACCGCTCAAACCGATGACATCCGCTCCAAAGGCCCTGGCTTCCGCGATAATTTTATCTGCCGGCACATCCACGCCAATGTCTTTTACCTCCAGGCCGTTGAGGTCCATGAGCATGCTCACGATATTTTTGCCAATGTCATGAATATCGCCTTCAACCGTGGCGATCAGGATTCGGCCCAGCTTCTTTTGTCCCTCCGCATCATCCTTGGCCTGATCCGCCAGATAGGGCTTTAGGATTTCAGCGCTGGCCTTCATCATTTCACCGGACATAATCAACTCCGGAATAAAGTAAATCTGCTGCTCAAACCGTCGGCCGATCTCTTCCAGGGCCGACTGGTAGCATTCGAAAACTTCAACCGCGGGCACGCCCTTGTCCAGATATTTTCGGGTCAATTCCATGGCGGTGTCCTCCTGCATATCGGCTACCGCGGTAAACAGATCGTTTAGCTCAGTCATAACAGCCTCCTTTGTTTTATGAATTCTTTTTCGGTCCAATACGGCCGGCCCGGTAGGCGCGGCTAAAATTCTGACAAAATTTATCCCTGCCCATGAGCATCTCGGCGGCCAGCATCACACCGGTCAGGTCGCGGTTATTGGGATCGATGATAGCGCTGTCGAGTCCCAGGTAAATGCACATGCACATAAAAGTCTGATTGATCAATGAGCGCAGCGGCATGCCAAAAGAAATGTTGCTCAATCCGCAGGTGATATGAGCCTGCGGGTATGCTTCCCTGACAGCCCGAATGCTGTCATAAGTGATCAAGGCATTTTTATCCCCTGTGCTGATTGCCGTTACCAATGGATCCACAAAAAGCTGATCCTCTTTGAGGCCCCCTTCCCTGGCCATGTTCACAAGGCGATGAACCACTGCCATGCGGCCCGCGGCTGTGCCGGCGATCCCTGTTTCATCGTCTAAGGCCAGCAGAATCAAACCGGTTTTATATTCAAGGGCCAGGGGCAGCACCCCTTCAATGCGCGGTTTTTCACCGCTGACCGAATTGATGACGGGTGTCTTGTCGACACGCTCCAAACCCGCCTTCAGGGCCTTGGGATTGGCGCTGTCCAGGCACAGAGGAAGCTCTGTTACCGCCTGGATCGTATCCACCAGCCAGGCCATGTCGTCGGCCTCGCGCTCCGGGGAAGTGCCGGCATTGACATCCAGGAAGTGGCTGCCGGCCTCGGCCTGGGATTTCGCCAGAGCCTGGATAAAATCTGAGTCTCTTTCCTGGATCGCGGCACTGACTTTTTTGCGGGTGCCGTTAATTTTTTCGCCAATAATGATCATAGGCTTTTCTCCTTGCGTCAAAATAATGGAATAGCGCTGCCTGGCGGCGCTATGACAAATTCATCCGGATTCCATGGTCCGTACAACAGGCGTTTGATCAGGCCGTATTTCGTTTCCATGCGCTCAAAAGCCATATCCCAGGCTCTTGCCAGCTCCATGCAGCGAGTTTCAGCCGGTTGCCCGGATTGCCCTTCTGCCAGAAAAACCAGGCGGTCATAGTGCTGCAACGCCGTTTTTATCAGCTGCCGGCGCCGGTTTTTGGTAATGTGCCCAAGGCCCTTATCCATTTGAGTAAAAATATTGAGCTCCGTATCAAGCCACCGCTGTTCGAGAAAATAGGTGCCGGGGTTTTGAGCCAGCACCTGCTTGTGACGCTGCCGGGAACCCAGCAGCACACCCACGCAGTCATCAACCCGGGGCAGAACCAGGGTGGCTGACCCGGAAAAGACGCCTTCCAGGGCCCGACCGCACAAGCCGTAACCCAGAAGAATCGTGGCACCGGGCTCTTCCAGCTCGCCCACCTTCTCCCGCAAAGCCTGCCGCAATCGATCCGGCTGCAGATGGAGCCCGATTTCCATGACCGTAATGGAAGCGTCCGTGCCCAGCAGGTTTTCAAACACAGGGGCCAATGCCTGGCACGTAATAATTTTATGGGGGTACTGGAGCATGAATCGACCTGTTTTTAAAATTTACCATGTATATAATATAGTCTTATAGAAGACTGCAAGTATAAATTTTAAAAAATTTGTTCCGATTTTGCCAAAACCTGTTAATCGTTTGAAAAAAAAGAGTTATAATAAAAACCAGCCCTGCAAACAGGCCGGACACAAACGGCAAAAAACCACCAGCCGGCTAAAGAGGGGTTGCACTATCTGTATTGACTTTGAGCAGATCGCTTCTATAATTATAGAGCAATGCATGAATGAAACGGTTTTCAAGCTTGCCGCAGATACAAGGAAGCCGACTCCGGCTCAGGCGGGCAAAAACCGTTATTTTTTTAATCGCCGTATCAAAAAAAATCAATACGTGACCGGAAAGAGCCGAATTGAATCCCCCTTCTGATACTGAACCACGTGGCGTTGCAGTAAAGACGATCAATCGAAAATCGAGGATGCCGGCTTACGCACAAATGGCCGATATTTTGCGTTCCGGCATCGCTTCCGGACAATACCCGCCCGGCAGCCGGCTGCCTTCGGAATCCGCCCTGGCCAAAATGCATGGCGTAAGCGCCATGACCGCCCGGCAGGCTGTCAGCGTTTTGGAGGAGGAAGACCTGGTCAGCCGGGTACAGGGCCGGGGAACATATGTCCGAAAAATCGCGGTTTCAACGTCGAGTTTTGAATTAAACGCACTTGGCCGGGTGCTGGCTGACAAAACAAACCTGGCTGTGCGCATTATCAACACGACAGTTAAAAAAAGCCCTGGCATTGAAAAAGAGAAACTGGGCCTTGGGGACAAACATCCGGTCATTGTCGTTGAGCGAATACTCCTGCACAATAACGAGCCGTTTACCCTTCATGTATCCTACACCAAGTTTGATCCCAAGGCCCCTACGGTTGAATCCATGCTCGACACGGTAGTGTTGACGGACCTGATCTTCCAGGAGGGATACTCCATCTTCAAGCGAGGGATTCTTCACCTGCTTCCCACCCAGCTTGACGAGCGGGAGGCGGGCTTGCTAAAGTTAAAAATCGGTGAAAATGCCTTTAAACTGGAGCACCTTTTTTATGATTTCGACAATCAGCCGGCTGCTTTTGGCTGGTTTCTCGTCAGTCCCGAAAAAATGCCCCTGATCAGCAGAATTGGAATCTGGGATGAATAGCCCGTTGAATCAAAACACGGTGGACAAACGGCTTGATCAACTCCTTGAGAAAATTACTGAACTCAAAGAGGAGGAGAGCATCGCTGAGCTACAACACCTGCTTCATCAAGGCGTGGACCCCAGGGAATTGTTGGCCTGCTGCATGGGGGGCATGCGCCGGATAGGAAACCTGTTTGAAGAAGGACGTTATTTTATTTCCGCACTGATCATGGCCGGCGAAATCATGCGCTCGGCAACAGAGCTGCTAAGCCCCCATCTGACCCCTGAACCGGTCAGCGGCGGAGGCGGCAGGGTACTGTTGGGAACCATTAAGGGCGATATACATGACCTGGGCAAAAATCTGTTTGCCCTTCTGCTCCAGTCCCACGGGTTTGAAATCATTGATCTCGGCGTAGACGTGAGTGCTGAGATTTTTTTTGAAAACGCCAAACAGCAGCAGCCCGATATCATTGCCATTTCCTGTGTGCTGACCAGTGGCATTGACAATCTCCAACAAGCCATCAACCACCTTAAGGAAAACCTGCCGCATCCCCGGCCAGGCGTTATTGTCGGAGGCGCCTGCCTGGATCAGCGCGTGGCCGACTACGTGGGTACAAGGCAATGGGCAAAGGACGCCGCCATAGGCCTTAAGATCTGTCAGCAGATCATGCGCGAAGCCGAAGGCAATCAGGCCTAACCCTCCTGCAGAAATCTGAAAGCCGCGGAACTCCCCTATATCCGGGTCACGGCCCCAAAAAAAGGATCAACGATCTTTTTTAACGGCACCAGAGGGGGGCTTGTGATGCTGGCATAAAGAGCGTCTTATTCAAACGGATACAGCACAACCCGGTTTTTACCCTGGTTTTTGACCTCATACATGGCCTTGTCCACATGATCAATAAGAGTGGTAATATCAAAGGGCCCGGAGACGTCTTTGCCGGCCACACCGATACTGATTGTGACCTTTTGTCCGGCCGGCGGTCCGTTGAAGCTTGCCTTTGCACCGGCCTGCTGCATTCTTTCGGCAACCCTGGCTGCCCTGTTTTTCGGAGTTTCCGGCAGCAGCCCCATGAAATCCTCCCCCCCCCCATAACTGGCCAGAACGTCTGAATCTCTGAGAAGGCGTTTGCAAAGATTGGCCAGATTCGCAAGCACCGCATCCCCGGCAGCATGCCCGTAATTGTCGTTGATTGCCTTGAAATTATCTATATCCAGGACAAGCACGGAAAGCGGCAAATCCAATTGACAGGACCGATACAGCTCTTTTTACGGCGCCATCAAACCTGGGTCAAATAATCGGTCCCGGCCAAACGGGTTGCCTTGCCCAGGGCTTGCTCCAACTGCTGTGATTTCTCCTCAAGCTCGGCCCGGGCGTTTTTTAACTGCCTGAGATTCTGGATTGAAACCAAGGCCTGGGTCAGCAGGGGGCCCAGACGATAAAACAATCCGGCTTTGCTTCACGCCGCAAAACCGCCATTGACACACAGGTTCTGCCCGCTGATCCAGCCGGCTTCGCCGCTGACCAGAAGCAGTACGGCACCGGCAATATCGCCGGGGGTGCCGATGCGGCCGAATGCGGCCATATCCGCGAGGTTTTGTATTTGTTGTTCTGTCTTGCCCTGCCTGAACAGTTCCGTGTCCACGGGTCCGGGCGAGATGGCATTGACTGCGATTTTTCTGTGGCCAAGTTCCTTTGCCAGTACTTTGGTGATCTGCTCCACAGCCCCCTTTGTGGCGGCATAAACGCCGTAATCAGGCAGCATCATCTTTGTCACGGACGAGGAAATATTGATAATTTTTCCGCCGTCTGTCATTTTTTGGGCCGCCTGCTGGCAGGCAAAAAACAGGCCCTTGACGTTTAAGGCAAAACTATCATCAAATTCCTTTTCAGTGAAGTCGGCAACTTTTTTAAACAATGCAATGCCGGCATTGTTGACCAGAATATCGATGGAACCGAAATGTTTCTCGGCAGCATCAAACAATGCGCTGATATCGCTTGTCTTTTGCATGTCCGCTTGCACGGAAACAGCCTGCCCGCCGCTTTCAGTGATCTGCGAAACCACTTGGTCGGCCGCTTTTGCATTGTTGGCATAATTGACCACCACCGAGGAACCGGATTGCCCGAGTTTCAAAGCAATTGCCCTTCCAATGCCCCGGGATGCACCGGTTACGATAGCTGTTTTGTTTTTCAATGCAGCTTCCATGTCCCCCCCTTTTTTATTTGCCTTTTTTCAGATTCCACCATCACTGTCAACGCGTCCGGACGGACACTTTCACAACACGAGCATCATCATTTCTGCAAAAAACAGCTTCTGCTCAGCTATCGGGCATGGCGTTTTCCACCCGATCTCTTCTGGAAAGGATGGATCCGGGATCAATTTCCCCGAGATTTTCAAACACATAGTCAGGCTGATAAGGGAAGCGGTTCATGGTCTCCCGGCTGCTCACCCCGCTGAGAACCAGGCATGTGGTCATTCCGGATTCCAGGCCCCCCACAATGTCGGTGTCCATCCGATCGCCGATCATAAAGCAGTTGGCCGAATGCACGCCCAGTTTCTTACGGGCCCAGAACATCATGGCCGGATTGGGCTTTCCCAGAAAGTAGGGCGCAACACCTGTCACGCGTTCAATGGGGGCGACCAGGGCCCCGCAGGCGGGCACCGGGCCCCTCAGGCTGGGTCCGGTCAGATCCGGATTGGTGGCGATAAACTTGGCCCCCTCCTGGATCAGCAGGGTTGCTTCAATGATTTTTGCGTAATCATACTGCTCGGTCTCTGCGACAATCACATAATCGGGCCTGTCAGAGGTGATGGTGATGCCCGCCTTTTCCAGCTCCTCGACAATCCCCGGGCCCCCGATTACATAGGCGGAGCAGCCCTCCGGCCGCTGCACCCGGAGAAAGCTTGCCGTTGCCATGGCAGAAGTATAGAAACAATCCTCAGGGACATCAATACCCATGCCCATGAGCCGATCCCTGATTTCCTCCGGTTTGTGGTAGGAATTGTTGGTCAGAAACAGGAATTTGGAATCACCCTGCTGCAGTCTGCCGACAAACTCGCCGGCACCGGGTATCAGGTGAGAGCCGGTATAAACGACCCCGTCCATATCCATGATAAACGCTTTTTGGTAGGTCCTGTTGTCCTTATACATGAGTTTAACCGATTTTCGGGGGTTGAAAAAACGCTTTGCACCCGGCAGGCTGCTTTGCCATTGGCGTTTGGCCGGTTCTGCATGGCGTCTGTGCGATTTTTCAGTGATAGTGGTTTCGGAAAATGCCGCTTCAAAAACCAAACCCTGATCCTGGACATCCCTGAAGCTTGATGGTGCCGTAAAAAGTCCAATATCTGCGTTACGCGCAATTTCTCAGAATTTCACGTACGGATAAGTACGCTGCATTCTTCGAAATTGCGCAAGCCATAATCTTGAACTTTTTACGGCACCATCTGAAATCAGACTTTTTACGGTGCCGTCCAGCTTAATTTATAATATAATCCAAAAATTTC